>JAWJLM010000017.1 GCA_040191315.1 Bacillaceae bacterium S4-13-56
GGGAGTCAAAAGAGGTAAATAGACTTGTTCTATTGACGGGTTTTCCAGATCAACAAAGCAAAATAAGTAAATAGAAATGCTCTATTGACTCATTTTCCAGATCAACAAAGCAAAATAAGTAAATAGAAATGCTCTATTGACTCATTTTCCAGATCAACAAAGCAAAATAAGTAAATAGAAACGTGCTATTGACTGATTTTCCAAATCGACAAGATAAAACATGTAAATAGAAGATCCTATTAGTCTTAGATTAATTTAATAGAAGCCATCCGTGTTGGTGAGAACCGTCCCCACCAACACACCAACACACCAACACACCAGACACCCTTAGTTTTTCTGAAGATATAGGTCATAAAGGTAGGCAACCCATTTGGTGTGGGAGTTTATGTAAAGGTTTCGCACTAGGCCTTTAATGACGGATTTAGGCAAATTTGGATTTTGCAGGTCGGCACGTAAAAGTTCTAATGATTCCAGAACAATGGGATCACTTACTTCTTTTACCTTTTGCTCAAGAACTTTTATTAATCCATCTCTTGTTGGTTCTAAATGTTCAAATTTATTTAAGGATAAGAAATTTTCCGATATGAGTTGAATAGAAGAATTCTTTGTTGTAAGGGTTGTTTTTTCAACTAATGATTCACAAAGCAAGTGAAGATCTATAGGGTATTTATAAATGAAAAATAATTCAGAATAAGTTCTTATTAACCCTTTTATGAAGTAAACCGAATCAGGCACCATTTCCTCTCGTAAATCGGGGAATTGTCTCCTAATAACAGAGGCAATTATTAGATTGAAAGATCCATCATACTTGGCGAATACCTCAAACAATTCTTTGTTGCTAATATTAGAAGACTGCTCCCTCATAAGTATTTCGGCGAATTTAGAGTGTTTTTGATAGGAAATAAATATAGATTGATATAATTGATAAAGTACGTTTTTAGGAGATGAGTCTTTATTGACCGACTGTTCAATATCCACAATGATTTCTGTCATAAAATGGTCAATTAATCCTAAGACGAGCTCTGATTTTGATTTAAATTCTAAGTAAAATGCTCCCTTAGAAACACCACATCTTTGTGTTATTTGTTGAATAGATGTTGATTCTATCCCGTTTTCAGCAAATAATTCTAAAGCTTTTTCCATGATTATTTGTTTTTTTACTGCCAATATAGACACCCCCGATAAAAACTAATTTGACAAATGACCGTGTAGTCATTATTATATATACTTGTAAACTATAAGTCAATTTAGGGGGAACGTATTAAATTGAAAAATCTAGTAAACTTCGTCTTGAGAAATAAACTTGCGGTATGGCTTTTGACCATTATCATTATTGTCTCTGGTATTTATTCTGGAACAAAAATGAAAATGGAGACCATCCCAGATATATCAATCCCTTATTTAATAGTGATGGATGTATATCCTGGTGCAGCGCCAGAACAAGTAATGGAAGAAATCTCTATACCTTTAGAGAAAAATATTGAAGGATTGGAAGATGTCAAAGCGGTCTTTTCAAGTTCTTCATCCAGTATATCCCAAATCCAGGTTGAATATGATTATGGGGTGGATATGGATCAGAAAAAGCGCGAACTAGAGTCAGCTCTCGATAAAGTAACGTTGCCAGAAGATGCTCAAGAACCATCTATTATGGCAATTAGTATGAACATGATGCCTGTTTTGGCACTGTCCGTCAGTAGCACGGAAGAAGACATTAGTGAATTAACATCGACAGTGGAAGATGTTCTTTTACCTGAAATTGAAAAAATTGATGGAGTAGCATCCACAACGATTACAGGGCAACATATGGAAGAAGTTCAAATTACTTATGACCAAGAAAAAATGGCTGAACTAGGCTTGAAGGAAGATCAAGTAAAACAAATGGTTCAAGCTAGTAATTTGGGTGTGTCTTTAGGGTTATATGAGTTTGAAGAAGGAGAACAAGCCATTGCGGTTGATGGGAATTTTGCATCCATTGATGATTTGAAAGGGATGTTAATACCAGTAACACCTTCCCAAGCGAATCCAACCCCGTTTGTTACCTTAGCTGATATTGCTAATATTGAATTAGTGGGAAAAGTTCAGTCTATCTCCCGTACGAATGGAGAAGACTCCATCTCAATTCAAATCGTTAAGGGTCAGCAAGCAAATACAGTAGAGGTTGTAAATGCTGTAAAAGATTTAATTGGAGAACAGGAAGAAACCATTGATGGATTAGCAATCGACGTTTCTCTTGACCAGGGGGAACCTATTGAAGAATCCGTATTTACAATGGTGGAAAAAGCAGTATTTGGTGGCCTCTTCGCCGTTTTAATAATTTTACTGTTCCTACGAGATTTCAAATCAACCATAATTTCCATCGTTTCTATTCCAGTGTCTATTTTTATGGCATTACTTCTTTTAAACTCGATGGGCATTACGCTTAATATTATGACGTTAGGTGCCGTCACGGTAGCTATAGGGCGTGTTATTGATGACTCTATTGTTGTTGTGGAAAATATATACCGGCGCATGCATTTGAAAGAAGAGAAATTGCAGGGGCGCGCTTTAATACGTGAAGCAACTATTGAAATGTTTAAACCAATCTTATCTTCCACACTAGTTACTGTTGCTGTTTTTGCACCATTAATGTTTGTGAGTGGAATGGTAGGGGAATTGTTTGCTCCTTTTGCCTTAACCATGGCTTTTGCCCTTGGTGCGTCATTGCTCGTCGCAATCACTATAGTTCCAGCTCTATCTCATTTCCTATTCCGTAAAAAGTTATATGGGAAAAAAGATGAGGTCAATCATAAAGGCGTTGGAAAGATGGCGACCTGGTATAAGGGAGTCCTTAAAAAGGCATTAAATCACAAAATAATCACATCAACAATTGCCATTCTTTTACTAGGTGGTTCGATAGCACTGACTCCAATCATTGGATTTAGTTTTATAGGGACAGAGCAAGAAAAAGTTATTTATCTAACTTATACACCTGGAACAGGTGAATTACAGGATGTAACCTTAGAAAATGTGGAAGAAGTCGAGAGAGAGTTAATGAAACTAGAAGATCTTGATATTCTACAATTTTCAATCAATGATTCAAGCAGCGCAGATATCTCTTCCATAATGACTGGTGGCGGAAGTGGGGCACTAATGTACCTTATTTTCGACAATGATACGGAAGATTTTGCGGATGTAAAAGAAGAAGTAGAAGATTATGTGTTCAACATTGGCCATTCAGGTGAATGGAAATCCCAAGACTTTGCTACTATGGGAATGGGCACAAATGAGGTCAGCTATACACTTTATAGTGAAAATTTAGATGATTTATTATCATCCGTTAAACAGGTGGAAGATACTTTAAAAGAAGTAGATGATTTAGAAGACGTTACGTCTGATGCAGAAGATCCATATGTTGAACATGTATTAAAAGTGGATCAAAAGCATGTTTTACAATACGGTTTAACTACAGCTCAGATTATGATGGCATTGAGTTCTAATCAAAGTGAAAATGTTTTAACAACAGTTGAAAGTGATGGAAAAGAAATTAACGTTATAATTAAACAAGAAGCAGCCAAAACTCCATCTACATTTGACGAGTTGTTAGAAAAAGAAATCATGACTGCACAGGGTCAAACCTTACCTTTATCGGAACTAATCACTGTTGAAGATGGAACAACACTAAATACATTATCACGTAGTGAAGGTCAATTCTTTGCAACTGTTTCTGGTACGGTTGTTACAGAAGATATTTCGAAGGCAACTGGAAGTGCGGAAGAAAAAATCGATGCGCTTGATATGCCAAAAGGCGTTTCCATTGGCGTAGCTGGTGTAGCAGCTGATATGAATGAGACCTTCCAGCAATTGGGGATTGCTATGATTGCAGCTGTGTTAATTGTTTACTTCATTCTAGTGGTCACATTTGGGGAAGGATTAGCACCATTCTCTATCCTATTCTCGTTACCGTTTGCTGTTATTGGTTCCTTTGTTGGCCTTCTAATTGCTGGAGAAACGATCTCTGTTTCCGTTATGATGGGTCTTCTTATGCTGATTGGTATCGTTGTAACGAATGCAATCGTCCTTGTCGATCGAATCATTCATATGGAACGTGATGGATTATCCATGCGTGAAGCCATTCTTGAAGCAGGGGCTACTCGTTTACGACCAATTTTAATGACTGCCATTGCAACTATTGGAGCAATGACGCCGATGTTATTCGGTGGAGCAGGGTCAGGCTTAATATCAAAAGGACTAGCCATCACTGTTATTGGCGGTCTGATATCAGCCACACTCCTAACCCTTGTAATAGTACCAATTGTTTATGAAACTCTATCAAAAATGGTGAAAAAAGATCGGAAAAACATCCAAGAAAACTAATCTCACATTTTAGGTGGGTGTGTTGGTGGGGACGGTTCTTACCAACACGATTACACGAACCAAAAATTTTAAAATGCTAGACCCTTGTTTCGAAGGGTTCTAGCATTTTTTTTTATCCCACTTGAACGGGCAGCCAACCATGAAGCAAGCTTCACTAACAAGGATGAAACTAAGTTTAAGTTGCCCATACTGATACTACGGCTGGAGAGGAAGGTCGAATTATTGTGGTACCTCGAGTCCATCGGGCAGTCTGACACCAACGACCAAGGTACACCAACAACTGTCGATCCCTCTTGGGGGAAGCACGCATGGGCTCGTAAATGTCCGATTCATTCAAGGACCTTTAGGTCATGCCCTTGGGTGCTAACAATCAATGGGGGACGGCCACTGATTGAAGTTTCGCTTTTTTACTATTAATCGACTAAAGATAAATAACTGTTATATGATTAAACTGACTTGCTTTTACAGCATAAGTTACTATTTTTTTTAAAGAAAGACCTTGATACCCTAACTTACGATCCAAGATAGACAGAAGCATTTTTGCGAAACTTAGATAGAATACTGTACTGTTAAATCTATGTAAATTCTACCTTTTCACAGTGAATATGTTTGAAAGTCTGATATAATTCAAACTGTAAAAAATAAAAAAGTGGAGGGGAAGCATTTGAATAAAAAATCGTTCTTAGTCTTTTTTAATGTTGTTATTGCTTTATTTCTTGTTTCTGGAAATCTAGTATTTGCCCATGGAGGAGATTTTGAAGAAGGAACAAACCTCGTACCACATCACAACAAAGATCAACATCCCCTAGATGAAACAACTTTAACTTTACTTCACGATACACATCTTCATGGTAATTTTGGGGATGAAGATGGGGCTGAGAACATTGCCAACTACTTTGGATTAATCAACAAAATTAAGCAAGAAAACCCCAATACTTTGATGATTGCGAATGGAGACGATGTTGCTACATCCGTTCTTTCTTCCGTTTTTAATGGAGAGCATATCATCGAAGCTTTCAATACTGGTGGTATCGATGTGGATACATTTGGAAACCATGATTTCGATATGGGACCAGACCAACTTTTAACTCTTGTAGAAAAAAGTGAATTTCCTTGGGTTACTGCAAACGTCATTGACAAACGCACTGGTGATACCTTTGGACAGGAACAGGGTGTACAGCCTTTTATTATTAAAGAAGTGAATGGTGTAAAAGTGGGTCTCACTGGTTTAATTACAGAAGAGGCGCCGTATGTTACATCAATGGGAGAAAATGCACAGGTGCTTGATGCGGTGGAAGCTATGAAGGCTGTTATTCCAAAAATGGAAACAGCGGGTGCAGAAATTATTGTTGTATCCTCTCACTTAGCAAGCTCAAGAGCGAGAGAGGTAGCGGCACAAGTAGATGGCATCGATGTTATGGTTGGTGACCATGTCGCAGTTGCTAATGAAAGCCTAGAAGTCATTAATGATACACTACTTGGTTTTGTTGGAGACGAATTTGAATTTTTAGGTGAAATTAATCTTAAAATTGAAAACGGGGAAGTTGTTGATTATAATTTTGCTCGTTATTCATTAGAGGATGAGGTTGCTAATGGCCTGCAACCAGACGCTAATGTAAAACAGGTAATGGATAATTATAATTCTCAGCTTGATACAGATTTAAATGTAGTCATTGGTCAAACTGAAACAGAGCTTGATGTCATGAAAGCAAATCAAAGAAAGGAAGAAACAAAAATCGGTAACTTTGTTGCTGATGTTATCAAAGATTATACAGATGCCGATGCTGCTTTAATAAATGGTGGCGGTATACGTGCCGATCGAATTTTTCCAGTAGGTGATCTAACTAAACGTGACATAATGGATGCTCTCCCATATACAAACTATGTCGTGAAAATTGAAGTGACTGGACAAGCTATTCAAGATGCTTTAGAAAATGCAGTAAGTGAGGTTGAGAATGGAGCAGGCCGATTTGCACAAGTTAGTGGGATTAACTATAGCTTTGATTTAGATCAGCCTGTCGGTTCTAGAATCATTGAAGCTACCATCAATGGCGAACCTATTGACGAAAATAAAACATACACACTTGCAACTGTCGATTTCATTGCCGAGGGTGGAGACGGATATGCCTCTTTTGAAGGGTCCACGTATCTCATCAATGCTAACTCAGGTCCATTACTATCTAATCTAATAATTGAAACTATTGAAGCTGAAGGTACAATCAATCCTGAAATTGAAGGAAGAATTGCAAACCTAACCGGCACAGACTATGGAAATACTGACGAAACAGAAAACGAAGGAGAAGATGGCGAGGAATCTCCAACTACAGGTACTGATGATGAAGGCAGTGCCAATGAACAAGACACAAATACAGACACAGGAAATGAACTCCCAGACACAGCAACTAACACCATGAACATTATTCTTCTAGGACTTACCCTATTAGCAGCAGGAGCCCTTTTATTCAAAGTGTGTTGGTAGGGACGGTTCTTACCAACACAAAAAGTAATAAATATAAAAAAGGTAGACCCTTATGCTCGCTACGCTAAGGGGTCTACCTTTTTATGCTATCATAATTTATAACTTTAGTAGGTGATAGTATAAGTAAAACTAAGGCATTCGCGATTAGGACTTGCACTCTAGAGTATAAGGGATTTTAAGAAAAATATGCTTTCAAGAATCCCTTTAACGATAAGCTGAGTTTTTCTAAGGAACAAATTAGAGGAAGGAGAGATCGTCTCTCCTTCTTAGACTTATTAGGTTCCTTTCACAACATCAATTTCAAGAAATTTCTCGATCGAAAAAGCTGCAACGCCTAATGCCGTTGAATGTGAATTTAAGTGGGAGAAATCAATTTTTACATCATTTCGATGAAATCTAAGAGAGTTATTATTAACTTTAAGTTCGAGAGCAGCCCTTATCCATTGTTCAGCTATTTCCATTCGATTCCCAATGATTACTTTTCTAGGATTGAATCCATTCACAATGTTAGTGACACCGATACCAAGGTATTCTCCTACTTCACTAAAAAGGGTTTTAATTCTTTCATCACCGGAGGCTGCAAGCTCACATAATAATTCTAATGTTACGTCGTCTCTTGTAGCTAAATAATCTATCTTTTTAGCTTTTTTTATTAAGGCTTGCTCAGACGCATATAATTCCCAGCACCCTTGATTTCCACATCGACAAAGTAGTCCATTACTTTCTATAGTCATATGGCCAAATTCTCCAGAAAGGCCGTTATTTCCTTTGTAGAGTTTATCATCAAGTATGAGTCCCACACCTATACCGATTCCAACACTTACATAAATGATATCTTGCTCATTCTTGCCTGCACCAAACGTTTTTTCGCCATACGCACCAGCATTTGCTTCGTTTGCAATCGTTACTGGAACATTAAATTCTTGCTCCATAGAGCTCTTCAAATCTTTATTTCTCCATCCCAAGTTTGGAGCGAATAAAATTTCACCACTATTACTAACGACTCCAGGAACACCGATACCAATTCCTACTACACCATATACACTATTTTCAGAAGATAATTTTAAGTCGTAAATGATTTCGATAATATGAGCAAGAATCTCTTCATAAGTAAGCTCAGTAAACAATCTTTTCTTTTCTGTAACAATATTTCCTTTGAGATCGGTTAAAATACCGAGGAGATAGTTGACTCCTACATCAATCCCTATGGAGTAGCCCGCTAGGTGATTGAATAGCAACATAAGGGGTCTTCTACCACCACTTGATTGACCAGGACCAGATTCATAAATTAGGTGCTCATCTAATAATTCACTTGTTAGAGAGGAGACTGTTCCCTTATTGAGTCCAGTAATTTTTGCAATATCTGCTCGGGAGATAGGAGACCGACTTTTAATAACTTCTAATACTAGGGTTTTGTTTTCTTTTTTTACTTCATATTGGTTCCATATTTTACTCAATTGATCATCAGCTCTCTCATTATATTTCTAATATTATTTTACCATACACTTAGTTTATTCGGTAGACGAACTATATGAAAATTTGTTATAATATAGACAAGTTAGATATCAACTATTTATGGAGGTCTTAAATATGGCATTTTTTGAAAACGTTAACACTATTACATTTGAGGGAGCGAGCTCTAAAAATCCACTTGCTTTTAAATTTTATAATCCATCTGAAATAATTAATGGAAAAACAATGGAAGAATATTTGCGTTTTGGCGTTGCTTATTGGCACACTATGACTCAAGATTTAACTGATCCATTCGGTGAAGGAACTGCTATTCGTCCTTGGGCTAATTATACTGGATTAGACTTAGCAAAAGCACGTGTGGAAGCTTCTTTTGAATTTTTTGAAAAGCTTGGAGTTCCTTATTTCTGTTTCCATGATGTTGATATTGCACCTGAAGGCGGGAGCTTAAGGGAATCTAATAAAAATCTTGATATTATTGTGAACATGATTCAAGAATATATGAAGGGCAGTAAAGTTAAACTTCTTTGGAATACAGCGAATATGTTTTCTCATTCACGCTGGGTTCATGGTGCAGCAACATCAAGTAATGCAGATGTTTTTGCATATGCTGCTGCAAAAGTGAAAAAGGGATTAGAGGTTGGAAAACAATTGGGTGCTGAAAACTATGTGTTCTGGGGCGGTCGTGAAGGTTACGAAACTTTATTAAATACTGACTTGAAGCTAGAATTAGATAATTTAGCACGATTCTTCCATATGGCAGTTGATTATGCGAAGGAAATTGGTTTTGATGCACAGTTCTTAATTGAGCCAAAACCTAAGGAACCAACTACCCATCAATATGACTTTGATGTGGCTTCAAGCTTTGCATTCTTACAAAAGTATGATCTTCAAGATCATTTCAAATTTAATATTGAAGCTAATCATGCAACTCTCGCGGGACATACATTTGAGCACGAATTACGCTATGCAAGAATCAATGGGATGTTAGGTTCTGTGGATGCAAACCAAGGGGATCCATTATTAGGATGGGATACAGATGAATTTCCAACTGATTTATACTCCACCACCCTAGCAATGTATGAAATTATTAAAAATGGTGGATTAGGTTCTGGTGGTCTAAACTTTGATGCTAAAGTTAGAAGAGGATCTTTTGAAGCAGAAGATTTATTCCGTGCTCATATTGCTGGAATGGATAGTTTTTCAATAGGCTTGAAATTGGCTAACCGTCTAATTGAGGATCGTGTTCTTGAAAATATCGTTGATGATCGCTACAGCAGTTATAAGGAAGGAATCGGTAAGGATATTATCGAGGGGAAGACTGACTTTCACAAATTAGAGGCATACGCTTTAGGATTAAACGAAATTCAAAATAAATCTGGCCGTCTAGAATCCATCAAAGCTACGATCAATCAATATCTTGTTCAACTGTACGGAAACAAATAAATCCTGTTTTTTAATATAGTTAAAGGTGGTTCTTCTATGGAATATGTAATTGGTGTTGATTTGGGAACGAGTGCCGTTAAGATCTTGTTAGTTAATCAAAACGGACAAATTGAGAAGGAAGTATCAAAAGACTACCCTTTAATTCAAGAAAAGACAGGATATAGTGAACAAAACCCTGAAGACTGGGTAGTGCAAACGCGGGAAGGATTATCTGATTTAGTTGATTCGTTTAATGGTGATGTAAAAAATATTAAAGGGATTAGCTTTTCAGGACAAATGCATGGCCTAGTGTTACTTGATGAAGAACATCAAGTATTAAGAAATGCTATCCTTTGGAATGATACTCGTACTACTAAGCAATGCCGAGAGATTTATGAAAAGGTTGGAAAAGAAAAGTTTATTTCTATTACAAAAAATATGGCTCTCGAAGGCTTCACCTTGCCCAAAATTTTATGGGTGAAAGAAAATGAACCCGAAATCTATCAAAAAGTCTCTAAGTTTTTATTACCTAAGGATTACTTAAGGTATCGCATGACTGGAAAAATACACATGGATTACTCCGATGCTGCAGGAACTAGTTTGCTTGATATTAGTGTCAATCAATGGAGTGAAGAAATTTGTGAATTGCTGGATATCAATTCTGTAATTTGTCCTCCATTGGTTCCGTCTCATGAAAAAGTGGGGACCATTACTACTGAGTTTGCTCAGGTGACAGGGCTAGATCCAAAAACTGCTGTTTTTGCAGGTGGTGCTGATAATGCATGTGGAGCAATCGGTTCAGGTATTTTGTCAGAAGGAAAAACGTTTTGTAGTATTGGAACGTCCGGAGTCGTCCTTACTTATGAAGAATCAGGTGAAAGGGATTTCAAAGGGAAAGTTCACTACTTCAATCATGCAAAAGCTGTTGCGTATTACACAATGGGTGTAACGCTTTCAGCAGGGCATAGCTTAAACTGGTTTAAAAATGTATTTGCTAAAAATGAAGACTTTGAAACCTTATTAAAAGATATTGGAGAAGTTCCAGTCGGATCGAATGGACTTTTATTTACTCCATATCTCGTAGGGGAGAGAACTCCTCATGCTGATTCAACCATTCGAGGAAGCTTCGTAGGTATGGACAGTTCCCACACGAAAAATGAGTTTGTGAGAGCGGTATTAGAAGGAATCACATTTTCTCTGAATGAATCCATTCAAATCTTTAGGGGAAATGGTAAAGAAATTTCATCTATTTATTCCATTGGAGGAGGTGCTAAGAATCCCCATTGGTTGCAAATGCAGGCTGATATATTTGATGCAAAGGTTGTTAAGCTTGCTAGTGAACAAGGACCAGGAATGGGTGCAGCAATTCTTGCACTGTACGGATGTGGATTCTACAGTTCTTTAGAGGAATGTGCCAGTGCTATCTTAGAGGAATCTGAAGTTTTTGAGCCAATTAAGGAAAATGTCGAGAAGTATAAACAACTGTTTTCGATATATCAAAAAGTCTATAGAAAAACATCTGAGATCAATGAGGATTTAATGGCATTTCGTAAATAAAATAGGAAAGCACTGCTGTATGATGTTATATCATATCAGCAGTGCTTGTTACCCCTATTTTGAGGGTGAAATAAGGGGATGAAACGTGAAAGTGGTTTGATGTTTGTACCTCTCTCCTGCCTTTACCATAATGTTTGGAAGGTTACTATGGTGTAGGGAAGCAGGTGAACCTTGTGTTTCAAAGCAAATTCCTAAATGCTTGGTTGACTTTCTTTCATTTAGTTCAGTTCCTTCTAAAAGTTTATTTCCCGTATACATGACCATCCCGGGTTGGGTGGTTTCAACGGTTAGAGATCTTCCACTATTTCGATCCTCCACCAAAACTTTTTTATCCTCATTAGTATCAAAAATGAAGTAATGGTCATAACCATTGCCAACTATCTTATTCTGCTCAGAACCACGCTCAATTCCTTGTCTAATTCGACGACCTTGTCGGAAGTCGAAAGTACTATTCTCTGCGACATCAACAATTTTTCCTGTTGGAATAAGAGAGTGATCTAACTCCACAAACTGAGAACTTGGTAATTGAACGTGGTGATCATGAATGGTTTCTTTAAGATTTCCACTTAAATTAAAATAGGTGTGATTCGTGAGGGTTAATGGTGTATCTTTCTCCGAAGTTGCCTGATAATCTAAAATTAGCTTGTTTTCATTCGTAAGAGTGTAGGTCATCCTGACATGGACGTCTCCAGGAAATCCACTCTCCCCATCTCTGCTTAAATAGGATAGGACAACTCCAACTTCACTATCACCTTGAAAAGTTTCTGTTTCCCAAACCTGCCTATGGTATCCATTGGAGCCGCTATGTAAATTGTTTGTTCCATCATTTTGTTCAAGTTGATATTTTATTCCGTTCCATTCAAATTCTGCATCCTGTATTCTTCCTGCAACACGACCAATTACTGAACCTAAATAGAAGGGGTTAGTTTCATAGTCCTGTATATCCTTGTATCCTAAGACAACATTCTCCACTTCTCCATTTTTATTCGGAGTCTTTATTTTAGTGATTACTCCTCCGTAATTAAGTATTTCGACTTCCATCCCATGATCATTTTGTAAAGTAAATAACTGCCACATTCCTAATACATCTTCTGTCAGAATCTTCATGTCATCATCTCCAAAAAAGTTGGTAAATCCATCCTTTAAGGATAGTTTATCATATCAATCCTATCAGTCACAGTAATGCTCAATATTTTGCGATGTATGGGAAATCTTTCTCATCTCATATGATATAATTTAAAAATAGTTTAGGTATAAAAGGAGAGTTTCTTGTTGAGAAATTTTACAATCCTCATCTTAGTTGGTGTAAGCGCTGTCCTGTTTTATTTTACATTTGAGTCAGCGATGAAGGTGTTTCGCCCAGATTGGGAACACCCTAAAGCTTTAGTCCAGGAGCCAGATCAATACCGAATTGTGTTAATAACTCAAGAGCTTGATACTCCATTTTGGGACAAGGTTGCTAAGGGAGCATCAGAGCAGGCGACGGGGGATAAAGTCAGCCTTGAAGTATGGGGGAGCTATGATAATAACCAAGAGGATTTTTTAAAGAAAATAGAAATTGCTATAGATTCAAAAGTTGATGGAATTATTGTTCAAGGCTTGGATACAGAAGAGTTCAAGTACTTAACTAAGATTAAAGCGGCTTCTGAAGGAATTCCAATCATAACAGTTGCTAATGATGTTCCAATGGAAGAAAGTCTTAGGAGAACTTATGTTGGCTCTAATCAATATGTTGCTGGACAAGTGATTGCTAGACAGCTACTAGTCGATCTTGGGCAAGTTGGAAAAGTAGTTTTAATGTATGATAGCCGTCAAGAATATTTTCAAAAGCAACGTCTGAAAGGGATCCAGGATATTCTAATGAACTATCCTGAAATTAAAATCATTAATGGTGAGACTACTGATTCAAGGGAAGATATTATTGCAACAACCAAAAATGTCATGAACCGTGTTCCTGATATTGATGCTTTTGTGACAGTAAACGCAAATATTACAGGTACCATGATCCAGGAAATTAGCAGACGTTCTCAAATTGAACCTTACTATATCTACTCATTTGATGATGATCCAGAATCATTTACTCTTTTAAAGGAAGGGATTCTGGATGGCATGATTGAGCAGTCTCCTGAAAATATGGGCCAAAAGAGTGTAAGTTTAATGGTGGACTGGCTTACAAATGAAACTATTCCCCTTAACATTAATGGGTATTTGACTGATATTCGAATGGTAAAGGCGATGGAAGAATGATGAACAGCATACAGAAGAAAATATGGGGGTTTGCCCTAACGGTGCTGTTCATAATGACGGTGATTTGGGTTTCCCTCACTTATTACAATCAAAAAATGCAGGACCAGTACAATGATATTCTAGAGCGGTACTTAGTAATGAATGATGTACCGGTTAAAAGCCAACAGGTAGTAGCTTCTTTGAACAATTATTTATTGGATCCTTCTTTGTCTAACTGGGAAAAGCTAAAGTTGAATATGGATATTATTGAAAAGGCAAAAAATGAAGTAGTTACTTTAAGAAACGAGGAAAATCATTTTGAATTAACGAACTATGTAAACTTAATAGAAAGTCTGATAGAAACCATTGATCGATCCTTAATGTTTCAGTCTGAAAGAGAGACTCAAGATTCCACGATTGCTTTTTCTGAAGCAACGCGTATTTCTAAATATATATCTGAAATGACACTCACGTTAATTGATACAGAATTTAAAACCTATGACCTTTTCTATCGAAGTATGATTGACCAATCGGAAAGTTTGAAAGAACTTGGAATATGGTTATTTCTCTTAATTACCTTTTTATTGCTTTTGTTTACGTATTGGTTCTCAATGAGTATTACAAGGCCTATAAAAAACCTTACTTATGCAGCACATGAATTATCAAAAGGAAGGTTTGATTTAAAAATTGAAGTGGAATCCAATGATGAGATATCTTTTTTAGCTAAAACTTTTGATCGTATGCGGAGTAACATTAATAGTCTTATTTCAGAAATCCAGCATAAAGCACAGCTAGAAAAGGAACTTCAAGAAAGTAAGCTGTTGTTGCATCAAAGTCAGCTTAGAAGTCTGCAGAGTCAAATTAATCCTCATTTTTTATTTAATACTTTAAATACGCTTTCCAAAAAAGCCTATTTAGAGGGGTCTGAGGAAACAAGTGATCTTCTTGTTAATGTGGCCGGAATGCTCCGATATAACTTAAAGCAATTAGATAAGCCCATTACACTTCGAGAAGAAGTTCATGTTCTTTGGCAATATATTGAGATTCAAAAAGCTAGGTTTACGGACCGGCTCAATGTTCATAAGGATATTGATGAATCTTGTCTTAATGCCCAAATCCCTCATTTAACCCTACAACCTATTATTGAAAATGCCCTTATTCATGCGATAGAGCCAAGGGAAGAGGGAGGGAACATTTGGATCCGAATTCATGCATCTGGAGAATGGATCTTAATTGAGATGATAGATGATGGACCAGGAATGCCAGATTCTAAAGTTAGGCAAATCTTAGAGGAAATACCTATAAAGTCGGAAGGACATTCAACGGGAATCGGGTTCACGAACGTAGTAAAACGATTACGACTTTTTTATGAAAATCATGATGTTATTGACATAGAGAGTGAAATGGGTTTTGGCACAAAAGTAACATTAAAAATTCCAAGTAAAAGGAGACCTCAGAACCATGATTAAACTCCTTATTGTTGATGATGAACAAATTGAACGTGAAGGGATGGAAGTCATCTTATCAAGAGGCTTCCCGGATCTCGTCATCGAACAAGCTAAAAATGGAAGAATGTCCATTGTGATTGCGAAGGAATTTCAACCAGATCTTATTTTAATGGATATTAAGATGCCAGGGATTATTAACGGACTCCAAGCCATTGAGGAAATAACTAAGATAAACTCAGATATAAAATTCATTATGGTAACCGCTTACGATACGTTTGACTATGCGAGACAGGCTTTGAAACTAGGTGTTAAAGATTATCTTCTTAAGCCAAGTAAAGCAAGTGAAATTGTTGCGACAGTTGGTAAAGTTCTGAAGGAAATAGAGGAAGAAAAAGAGCAACAGGTTAAAACCAAGGTTCAACAAGAGGCTTTGCAAAAAGCTCTAACAGTGGTTGAAACGGATGTGGTGACTCAGCTATTATTTGACCACGTTCATGAGGTACATCTAAATGAACTAGTTGGATTACTAGATATGCGAACAACGAAAGAGAAGTTTGTTATCAGTGTATTGCTTCCAAAAGGGAGTGAGCATTTATATTCCTTAGTTAAGGATAAAATTAGGCAGTCAGGAAGTGGATGGGTAGGGGCTTTGTATAGTAATCAATTACCTATTATCGTTTTTAGAAAACCAGATGTGTCCTATAGGTCTCAAGCTATAGCTTTAGCTAGGGACATATTATCTGTTGCTCCATCAGATAGCGTTCACGGCTGGTTTGTCGGTATAGGAAATGTTTATCAGTCATTGGATAAAATTCGGCAGTCCTACCAAGAGTCACTAATTGCAACCATGGATACAAACATTCCAGCAAAATATCGTTTTTATAATGATGTACCGATTCTAGGTAGTCCAAGTGAATATCAATCGAAACATAGAGAGAAAGAATTTTTTGACCATATAAGAAGTGGGCAATGGGATGAGGTTTCTTCTAATATTATGAATCTCATCCAGCGTTATGAGTCGGAAAAAGTGGATTTAGTCCAAGCTCAACAGCGTATTTTAGAATTGCTCTGGATTGCCTCCAGAATCCTAAATGAAATAGGGGTGGATATTGAACCTCCATTATATTCGTTTCAAGCATCGGATTATCGACAATTGCGTTCTGAAACAAATGAGTTGCTTGATCAAATGAAAGAAGTATTTTGGGAGCGCTATAGCCGATTTGAACCTGATGTTATTCATGAAATTAAGCAGTACATTATGGAGCATTCACATGAGGATATTTCGTTAGAAGCTATTGGAAATAAAGTGGGGTTAAGTCCAATTTATATAAGTAAAATTTTCAAGGAACAATTAGGTGTGAATTATATTAACTTTCTAACAGAGTGTCGCATTGAAAAAGCTAAAAAATTGATGAGTGACCCCGAAAAGAGTATGAAGGAAATCACATATGAAGTTGGATACCATAATCCAAACTACTTTAGCAAAGTATTTAAGAAGATGTGTAACATTTCGCCAACGGATTATCGAAAGCAGCTTCTTGGTAACAAAGGGAATATACCTGATAGAAGCTCTTAGAATAGGAGTTTTTGACTCATGAAAAAGTTTTTGTTATTGGGAATAACCTTATTCGTCCCTTTTATGTTTTATGCTTGTGACTTTTCCGAAAGCAATGATGGAATTGTAGAGACTAAAATTCCAAAGGAACAGGAAAGTATACATGATAAAGGGGCTTCAGATGGGATCATCAAAATTGGTTTTTCTATGGACACTTTGTTAGAGGAACGTTGGCTAAAGGATAGGGAGTTTTTTAAACAGGCAGTAGAAAATTCAGGAGCTGAGATTGAAGTTTTAGCTGCAAATGGGGATGATGCTTTGCAAATATCCCAGGCCGAAACACTAATCAGCCAAGGGGTAGATCTTCTCGTCGTCGTTCCCCATAATGCTGAAGCGATGGCATCCATCGTGAACAAAGCTCATTCAGCTGGAATTAAAGTTCTTTCTTATGATCGCTTAATTAGAAATTCAGAAGTGGATTTATATGTTTCTTTTGATAACGAAAAAGTGGGAGAGCTTCAAGCAAAGGTAATAATGAAGCTCTCTCCTAACGGAAAATATGTTTACATAGGAGGAGCGAATACGGATAACAACGCTCACTTGGTGAAAGAAGGGGTTTTTAATGTCCTTCAACCATTTATTAATAGAGGGAATATTAGAGTTGTTTATGACCAATGGACGAAGGATTGGTTACCCACTAACGCTTATGCTAATATGGTGATGGCACTAGATGCTAATGATAATAACATTGATGCTGTAATTGCCGGTAATGATGCCACAGCTGGGAAGGTTATTGAAGCTCTGGCTGAACGTGGGCTTGCTGGAAAGATACCTGTTGCAGGTCAAGATGCCGACCTTGCAGCTGCTCAGCGTATCGTGGAAGGTACTCAATCGATGACTGTATACAAACCAATCCATGTTCTTACACAGAAAGCTGCTGAAATTGCTGTAAAAATGGCTAAGGGCGAGGAAATTGTGACCAATAAGAAAGTAAACAATGGAAAAATCGAAGTACCATCCGTTTTACTTCCTCCTATAGCAGTAACTAAGGATAACATTAATGAAACCATCATCGCCGATGGCTTTCATTCAAGAGAAGATGTGTATAAGAATGTAGAGCAGGACTAGGAAAAAGTCACTTTACAAATGGGAATAAAAGAAGACCCCTCATAAGAAGGGTCTTCTTTTATTTGGCAGGTGAAAAAGTGTAAAAAGTTCCTATATGTATCGGGGCAACTAAGACATTTGCAAAAAAAACCTGCACACAAGAGTATATGTGCTTCTAAGTAAGAAAAATACGTTTTCAAGATTCCTATAATGAATGCCAAGTTTTCTAAAACAGAGTCATAATGTGATTGTTTTCACAAATATTAAAAAAGTGTAGGTAATAATAAAATAGTGCTAAACTAAAGCGTTTTCATAGATATGGACGGGTGATATATTTGGAATGTAAGAAAAAGACTATTAAGAAAAGGGGAATTAGTCAATGAGAAGAAGTTTTAAATTATTAGTTATGTTACTTATTTCTATGCTTTTTGTCGGAGTACTTGCTGCTTGTTCAGATGAAAGCGGTTCCGGTAATAGTGAGGTTAGCGTAGGTATCGTTCTTCCTACTAAGGATGAGCCAAGATGGGTACAAGATGAGCAGCGTTTTAAAGATGCTTTAGCTGATTCTGAATACACTACTGAAATTCTATTTAGCCAAGGATCTTCTGCTAAGGAAAAAGAAAATGTTGAAACTTTATTAAATAAAGGAATCGATGTTCTAATAATTGCCCCACATGATGGCGCTGCTGCTCGTGCTGCAGTTGAAGCTGCTAAGAAAGATGACGTAACTGTAATTGCTTACGACCGTCTAATCACTGATACTGATGCTGTTGACTATTATGTAACTTTTGACAGTATTGCTGTAGGAGAAGCACAAGGTCAATTCTTAATTGACAACGCAGAAGGCACTGGAGTTCCTCTATACCTATATGCTGGTGCTGCTTCTGATAACAATGCATTCTTGTTCTTCGAAGGTGCATGGAATGCTCTTCAACCAAAAATTGCTGACGGAACTTTCATAATAGCAAACTCTAGTGAAGCTGAAGCTTTAAAAGATAAAGCTGAACTTACTCGTGATGAAATGGGTAAAATCCTAGGTCAGGTTACTACTAACTGGGATCCAAACGAAGCTAAGAACAAAGCTCAAACTCACTTAACAGGTGCTGGTGCAGATCTTAAAGGTGACGTAGCTATCCTTGCTCCAAACGATGGAACTGCGCGTGCTATCGCTGACGTATTCGGTGGTGACCCTGCAATTTCTAGCTACATTGTAACTGGTCAAGATGCCGAAAAAGCTTCAATTCAATACGTTATTGACGGAAAGCAATCTATGACTGTATTTAAGGATGTTCGTGCACTTGTAAAAGATGCAATGGGCATGGCTGTAGATGTACTTGATGGAAAGACTCCAGAAACAACTGGTTCATACGATAACAGTGCTACTGAAGTACCAGCAAAACAAACTGATGTAATTGTTGTAGATCAAGCAAACGTAAAAGCAGAGTTAATTGAGTCTGGATACTATGAAGCTAGTGAGTTTGAAGGACTAGAGTAATAGAATCTTGGATTCAAGAGTAAAATGGGTAGGAACAGTGTTGGATCTATATCTAGCACTGTTCCTTAATTGTAAAGTCTGTATGGTTAAGGAGGCATAATGATGAGCGATTATATTTTAGAGATGAACCAGATAACGAAAGAATTTACAGGTGTGAAGGCGCTCTCTAATGTCAATTTTAAAGTCGAACGAGGAGAAATTCACTGTTTAGTCGGTGAGAACGGCGCTGGTAAATCCACACTTATGAAGGTTTTAAGCGGTGTTTATCCTTTTGGAACGTACGAAGGTGATATTGTTTTTAATGGCAATGTCCAAAAGTTTAGCAAAATAAGTGATAGTGTTGATGTTGGAATTGCAATCATTTATCAGGAGCTAGCATTATTCCCGGATCTTTCTGTTTATGAAAATATATTCGTAGGTAATGAAATACAAAAAAGTGGCGTTCTCGATTGGAACAGAGCCATCGTGGAAGCCAAGAAAATGTTAGACAAGGTAGGCTTAAAGGTAAATCCTGAAACCATAATTAAGAATTTAGGGGTGGGGAAACAACAGCTTGTTGAAATTGCAAAAGCGTTAAGTAAAGAAGTGAAATTACTAATTTTAGACGAGCCAACTGCGGCTCTTAACGAAGATGATAGTGATAATCTTTTAGAACTATTACGTGAATTAAAAAAACAAGGTATTACCTCTATTATGATTTCTCATAAGTTAAAAGAAGTAATTGCCATTGCAGATAAAGCGACTGTACTTCGTGATGGAGAAACCATTTGTACTTTGGATAAATCCAAAGGTGAGATTACAGAAGCAGCCATAATAAAAAATATGGTAGGGCGTGAAATTGAGGATATTTTTCCAAAGAGACCAAAGCAACAGTTTGGTGATACAGTTCTTGAATTATCTAACTGGACAGCCTATGATCCTCAGCTAGGACGAAATGTTGCCTCAAATGTAAATCTCCATGTAAAGCAGGGTGAAATTATAGGTATTGCTGGCCTAATGGGATCAGGCCGTACTGAGCTTGCTTTAAGTATTTTTGGTAATGCAGAGAACTATAAGCTGCAAGGTGATTTATATGTTGAAGGAAAGCCTGCAAAATTTAAGCATACTAGTGATGCGATTAAATCTGGGATTGCATATGTAACAGAGGACAGAAAAGGTGACGGTTTATTTTTACTTCAAGATATTAGAAATAATATCTCCATTGGTAATCTAAAACAGCTTTCCTCCAGAGGAATCGTAAATGAAAATGAAGAGATAAAAATTGCAGAAGAGTACAGAGAGTCACTGGGAGTTAAAAGCCCATCCATACAACAACTTGTTGGTAATCTAAGTGGTGGAAACCAGCAGAAAGTTTCTTTAGCAAAATGGTTATATGTAGGGCCAAAACTATTGATCTTAGACGAACCAACCCGTGGTATCGACGTTGGTGCAAAATTTGAAATCTATACTGTTATGAATGAACTGATTAATAAAGGTATGAGTATTATTATGATTTCATCCGAGCTTGGTGAGATTTTAGGGATGAGCGATCGCGTTTATGTAATGGCAGAAGGCAAAATTAAAGGTGAGTTGTCAGCAGAAGAAGCCGATCAAGAGAAAATCATGCAACTTGCGACGCAATAGGAGGTAAAACTTATGAAATATTTATATGAATTACTAAATCTAATAAAAGTAAACATTCGCGATTATGGGATGTACATTGCTTTAATCATTATTATGTTTACTTTTCAAATCTTAACAGACGGACTATTCATGTCCTCTCGTAACATAAGTAATCTACTAGATTCAGCCGGTTATATTGCAGTACTGGCTGTAGGTGTTATGCTGGTTATTGTTATCCGTCATATTGACTTATCTATTGGATTCTTGGCAGGTTTTCTTGGAGCGATTGCAGCTATTCTTCTTATGCAATATGGAATGCCTGTTTATATCGTTATCCCAATAATCCTTGTTTTAGGGATTTGTGCAGGTGGAGTTACTGGTTTTCTTGTAGCTAAAGTTGGAATACCTGCTTTCGTTGCTACCTTAGCTGGTTGGCTCATTTACCGTGGTGCTATCCTTCTTGCAACTGAAAAGACAGGAACAATTATTGTAGATAATGATGCCTTTAATGCTATTGGTAACGGATATATTCCTGCCATAGCTGAAGTTGGGGGATTACACTTACTTTCCTTAATTCTTGGTGGACTTGGAGTTCTGTTTTACGTATATAGCTCGATAAAGAATCGTCGAAACAAAATAAAATATGACTTCGATGTTGTCTCTAAACCAATCTTTGTTTTACAGTTAGTGTTCGTCTCAGCTATCATAGCTTATATTACATGGCTATTAGCTGGTTACAATGGTTTCTCCTGGACAGTTATCATAATTCTTCTTGTGGTTGTTGTTTATCATTTCATTACTACAAAAACGGTTCTTGGACGCCATATTTATGCTGTAGGTAGTAACCCAGAAGCTGCACATTTAACAGGTATCAGTGTTAGTAAAATTACATTTATTGTGTTCGGTTCTATGGGTATGCTCTCTGCATTATCTGGTATCTTATTTACTTCTCGTTTGCAATCTGCCACAACAACAGCAGGAACTTTATTTGAGCTTGATGCCATCGCTGCAGCGTTCGTTGGTGGAGTATCCGCAGCAGGTGGTGTAGGTAAAGTAACAGGGGCAGTTATTGGTGCAATCGTTATGGCAACCCTAACAAACGGTATGAACCTAATGGGAGTTGGAATTGCCCCACAATATATGATTCGTGGAGGAGTACTAGCACTAGCTGTTATCTTCGACGTAATGACACGCAGACAAAGAGCATAATGTGTTGGCGTGTTGGTGTGTTGGTAGGGACGGTTCTCATGATGAATTTTATCCTGGATTCATGAAACTTATGGATTAAAAAAAGCTCAGAGTATTGAACTCTGGGCTTTTCACTTGAGGTAAAAATGTTAATCTCGAATTTTCTTTCTGAATAAACTCTAGTTATTTTGTCGATAATGCTAAAAATACTAGATAGGAAAGGAAATCTCGCATGTTAAGGAGCTTACTTTTTGTTGTCGTTGTGCTGTTAGTAAGTAGTTTGTGGATTCCTTCTACATCTGATTCCTTAGTAATGGAAAACCAAGGTATTCATGAGGTCTTTATGGAGAAAAAGCCAAAATCCCTTGAATCTCTTTTTCCAACAGAAATAGTAGTTAATGAGTATGCGGATGTACAAAATTTATCCAGAGTTACTGAAGAGTCGTTAAACCAGTTGTTAGATGGAAAACTTTCAAATAAAGGAAGAGTTTTTATTGAGGCAGGAAGAGAATACGGTATTGACCCGGCCTTTCTTGTTGCTGTTTCCATTCATGAAACAGGGAATGGGAAAAGTGAAGCAATCCTATACAAAAATAACGTTGGCGGTATGATGAAAAGAACAGGGGGGCTTATGTCCTTTCATTCTGTTGACCAATCCATCTATAGATTGGCCCGTGTCCTAAGAGATATCTACGTACAAAATGAGCGCGATACACCAG
The DNA here is from genome assembly GCA_040191315.1 of Bacillaceae bacterium S4-13-56. Lineage (NCBI taxonomy): Bacteria > Bacillati > Bacillota > Bacilli > Caryophanales > Bacillaceae > Bacillaceae bacterium S4-13-56. The sequence continues at coordinate 22,625 of JAWJLM010000017.1, forward strand.
TAGAAATTCAACAGTTATACGCACCCATAAACGCAGCCAATGACCCAAATAACCTTAATAAACACTGGCTAACTAAAGTAGTTGAAAACTGGAGACTTGCACGCACCAAAGCCTAGGTGGTTGGTGCGTGCTGGCGGGTGTGTTGGTGGGGACGGTTCCGACGTTCACACTCAAATGTTGATATAACGGGATTTATGGGTTGTCGAGCGTGTTAGTAGGGACAGATCTTACAAACAAAGTGGGAACATAAATAAAAGTGCTAGTTTCGGGAAAGATTCAGGAACATAAATAAAAGTGCTAGTACATACTGCCTGATGGAGTATGGACTAGCACTTTTTGTTTAAGCTGTACGGTGTATCAAACTCCGTAACTAATAGTAAACTGTTTTTCTCTTTTAGTTTCGGAGTTTGAAGGAATGAGATTCATAAGATCATCTTCAGTAACATTTTTAAGTTGGTGATCAACGGAAAATCTTTGGTGGACTAATTTAGGGCGAGGGTGTTTGGGGTAAAGTTCGCAGTAGTTGCTTTTTCCAAAGTCAAAGACTTTAAGTTTAGATAGATTTTGAAATAGAAGTTCTTTAAGGGGATAGTTTTCCATTAAAAGAGGAATTCCAAATCTCTGTCCTTTTTCTCCCCAACCTAAAACAACTGAATCAGCTTTTTTAATTGCATATTCAATAAGTTTCCATTGCTCATCATCAACTTCAAAATGATTTTGAGTAGTGTCACTGCCTTTTATGATTGGACTAGTGTTAATGATGCTAAGGGAGCCGAAATTATGATTTTTAGCAAATGAAATCATGAATTCAACCGTGGTGTCACCCGAAAGCTCATCTGCTGAACTGGGGTTCATCATAAAAATAGTTAGAGTTGGTAGTGAATTGTCCCAAACTCTGCTTAAAAAGAATCTTTTCTTGGCTTCATTTGGGCAATCCTTTTTCGCCTTGTAACCTGGATGGAAAATGGCTGTTCCCATTCCCACTTGAATAGGTGCAATCGTGGCATTAGGAAGTTCAGTGGATAGGAAACTATTAAGTTCCCATCCGTTTCCTACTATCCATTTCTCTAGCTGTTCTTGAAAATTTAAATTTAAATCGTCAGAACTGAATTGAATACTTCCATTAAATATAAGTTGCAAGAAAATTCCTCCTTTGTTTTTTGGGGTAATGCTTTAATACATGCAGTATAGCAAAATATATTATGCAGAGGAATTCAGAGAATTTAAAATATCTGCATGTCTAACCTTCCCAAACTTAAAGAACACGTATACTTTAAAAATAGTTCCCATTTGCTAAGTTGAGCATTGGGTGTGTAGGTAAGAACCGTCCCTATCAGCACACATAGAAACCAATGAGTCAGCCTTTTTTAGCTATTCACATGAACAATTTTTTCTTTTTCAAATAGGATGGTTTATAGGAGTGCGAAAAGGTGGGTGATGGAAGTGGGCGGTGCCCAAGAGTATGATATTTACGATTTGATATCGAGAATAAATAGATTAGAAGTTAAAGTAGATGAAAATGGAAATGAGATCGAGGAACTAAGATTAATATTGGATAAGAAAACGGATGGGAATCAGGAGATTGTAAACGTTGAGGAATTTCTAGCAAAGAGAGAGTTCTTATCTAAAGAAGAAGTGAAAGTTATTGTAAATAGAGTAAAGGAAGAAATGAACCATAAGCTAAAACAAATGCAGTTAAACACATAAAATGGACTATTAATGCAGGAGCAAGTATTCTTATTGGGTGTGTTTGAAGGGACGGTTCTTACCTAATTCATGGCATTTTTGGATAAGGGGCATGTTGCTGCGATGTCGTGTTGGTAGGAACCGTCCCCACCAACACACCTTTCAATACATAAGTAAATGAGACAATTTCCATGAGGGGGATGGTTTAATGAATGTTATTGAAGAAACAAATTTGCTTGATAATATGAGAAAGAATACTTTAATGCTAGTTACCATGACCGTTTTGCTAACAGCGGGGACTGGATTAGTCGTTGTGAACGAAGATTATGCATCTATTTACTATTACGTAATTCCTATGATTCTTGCATTTCTAACGTACTTTTTGTTTCAAAAACTTTGGAAAAAACCACATCTTTTACCATACATACTCATTACGTTAATGTATGCCTCCAGTTTGACATCTGTATTGGTTAAAGGAGGGAATCTTAATAATATATTTATAGTACTGTTATTATCTGTGTTTTCGGCAATCCAGCTGAAAAGGAGAATTTTCTTTTTAGGTTATAGTGTTGGTTTGGCTGTTTTAGTTCTTAATAGTTTTTCAACATCCGATGAAGCGGTCCAATCATTAATTGGAATTTCTTTTCTTAGTTATTTTTTAATTGGTATTGTTTTCTTAGTAGTTATTAGTCTTACAACAGCTCAGTCTAAAAAGATTGAGGACTTTCTTCTACAATCTACAGAAGAGGCTAAAAGGAAGGAGGAACAGAAACTCCAATTAGAACAGGATGTAACTGCCGTTATTGAAAATATTTCCGAGGTCAATCAAACCCTTCAATTAAATGTTTCCTCACAAAATGAGATGGCTGTTGCCATTAACGAAATTTCAATAGGAAGCCAATCACAGTCAGATCAGATATCTTCTATAATCAAGAACACTCAAGGAACAATGAAAAATGTCGAGGAAGTTTATAACAAATCTACAGATTTATATAATGAATCTATACAAGCGAAAGAGTTCACTGAAAATGGAAAAGTGAAAATCACTGAGCTTAACAACAATAATGCAGAGCTTATCAAGGTTATAACTAATCTAAACCAAACTTTTACAGAGCTCACAAATAAAATTGTTGAGACCAATCAGTTTGCAGGAAGCATTAAAGATATTACAGAGCAAACCAATTTATTAGCACTAAATGCTTCCATTGAAGCAGCTCGTGCTGGCGATGCTGGAAAAGGTTTTGCTGTTGTTGCTAATGAGATTCGTAAACTGGCGGAAGTAACTAGCCAGACTACAGAAAAAATAACAAAAAATTTGTCGGAGTTAAATGCTAGTAACAAACAAGCCATTACCCAAATGGAGGAAAGCCGAAAAAATATTGATAGAGGTATAGGAGTTTCTAATGATGTCACCAGCTATTTTCATCAGCTTTCCGGTACCATGGAAAAACTTAGTGAAGAATTGAAACATTTTACGGTTCTAGCTGATAAAGTCAAGACTCAGACTAGTATTGTTGAAAACTCTACCAATGATTTTGCTGTTATTATTGAAGAAGCTACCGCAAGCCTTGAAGAAATGAATGCAACCGTCGACAACCTAACAGCAAGTAATCATGATGTATCTAAAATTATGGATCAAACCGTAAAGAGAACATTGGCCATTAAGGAAAGCTTCAGCTTAATAAATTAAAAGCTAATAAAACAAAGCATAGCAGTGTGGATCCTATTATGATTCACGCTGTTTTTTATCCCGCATGAACAGGCAGTAATGCCCCACCTCAAGTGTGGTGTTGGCGTGTTGGTGGGGACGGTTCTTATCCACACGGCTGGCTGACTTTGCTGATAGATGTGTTGTAGGGTTCCTCCAATACGATTCTTCAAAATAAGGCTTTTGACGTGTAACATTAAATAAAATTCAATAAAAGCAAGCATTCCTAAAAAGTCCTTTTTTTGGAAGATTTCAATTGCTTGTTTTTATAGGCAACTAAGGCATTTACCATACAAAGGCTTGGCGAATGCCAAGTTTTCTAATAAAATAAGAGAGGTAAATATTAAACGAGAGCTAAGTAATAAGTAAGTAAAATATACATACTTTAAGTGCATTTTAACAAAGAAGATAGCGTTGGTAGGAACTGGCGAACTAAGAATAAGGTGAGGGCAGACAGGGTAATCGTAGCACTGTGTTGGTGAGAACCGTCCCCACCAACACACCAACACTAATCAACAGGACTTTAGGAGGTTAGGATTATGGATTGGAAGATAGCGTATGAGCGTTGGGTTAATGAGCCAGCGTTGGATGGAGAGATGAAGCGTGAGTTGGAGAGTTTAAAGGGAAAGGAAAGAGCGTTGGAGGATGCTTTTTATAAGGATTTGGAGTTTGGAACAGGTGGTATGCGAGGTGAGATTGGTGCTGGTACCAATCGGATGAATCTTTATACAGTAAGAAAGGCAACAGAAGGTTTTGCGCAATATATCTCTTCTTTTGGGGAAGGGGCCAAAAAGCGAGGGGTTGCAATTGCCTTTGATTGCAGACATAAATCCCCTGAATTTGCAATGGAAGCAGCAAGTGTCTTAGGAAAACACGGCATCCAGGTTTATGTTTTTGAGGAGCTTCGACCAACTCCAGAATTATCTTTTGCTGTCCGACACCTACACGCGTTCGGCGGAATCGTCCTTACCGCAAGTCATAACCCACCTGAGTATAATGGATATAAAGTGTATGACGAAGAAGGCTGCCAGCTCACGCCAGAGCCAGCAAACGAAGTCATTTCTCTTGTTAACCAAGTTGAGAACGAACTTGCTGTTGAAGTCGCTTCAATAGAAGAATTGAAGGAAACAGGTTTTCTCAAAATGATCGGTTCCGAAATAGATAAAGCCTATTTAAAAGAATTAAAAACTCTTGAGTTAAATACAAATGTGATACAGGAAATGGCAGAGGATTTAAAGATAGTATTTACTCCTCTACACGGAACATCGAATAAGCCGATCCGTGATGGCCTTGAGGCTTACGGCTTTAAAAATGTAACTATCGTAAAAGAGCAGGAGCTTCCAGACCCTAATTTTTCTACTGTAAAATCACCGAATCCAGAGGAACATGCAGCCTTTGAAATTGCCATTGAATATGGAAAGAAAATCGACGCCGATTTACTAATTGGGGCAGACCCTGATACTGACCGCCTTGGGGTAGCCGTAAAAAATGGAAATGGTGACTATGAGGTTTTGACAGGTAACCAAACAGGGGCCCTAATGCTTGAATATATTTTGTCCCAGAAAAAGGAACAAGGGATCTTGCCTACAAATGGTGTTGTATTAAAAACTATTGTTACTTCTGATATTGGACGAGCGATTGCGTCTCATTACGGATTAACAACGTTTGACACGTTGACTGGTTTTAAGTTCATTGGGGAAAAAATCAATGAATATAAGAAGAGTGGAGAATTTGAATTCCAATTTGGGTACGAAGAAAGTTATGGGTATCTTGTTGGTGATTTTGTCCGCGATAAAGATGCAGTTCAAGCGGCTTTAGTTGTTTCTGAAGTGGCTGCTTATTATAAATCCAAAGATAAAAATCTCTACCAAGGATTGCTTGAAATATTTGAAAAATACGGGTATTACCGTGAAGGTCTTGAATCCTTGACACTTAAAGGAAAAGAAGGGTCTGAAAAAATTCAAGCAGCAATAGGACAATTTAGAGACCATCCACCAATTGAAGTTGGAGGACAAAGAGTCGCGGTCATTGAAGACTATAAAGTGAGCTTGCGCAAAGACCTTGGTGCAGACAAGGAAGAAGAAATCCAATTGCCGAAATCAAATGTTTTAAAATTCTTCTTGGAAGATGGTTCATGGTTCGTACTACGCCCATCAGGGACCGAGCCTAAGCTAAAGGTGTATTTTAGTGTGAAAGGAACTTCCCTAGAAGACAGTGAAGCAAAGCTATCAACTTTAAAAACACAAGTAATGGATATTGTAAAACAGGGGCTTTAGTTAAATTAAGCTTCAAGAATCATGTGAATAGACCGAATCCTTCCAATTGAACTAATGAACAGCAAAAAGATTTTCATGTTGTTTGATCATATTAATTTTTAAAAAAACTATGCGATTCATCTCCTACCTAAACAGTGTCGTGTTTTGAGGAAGGAGTCTTCTCGCACATGACCGATAAAAAAAGAGAAGAGCCCACGTTGCGGTCGCTTCTCTTTTTTAATAAATGCTGCTTAGGAAGCATCAAATGTTAGTAGCTTCCTATAGTTGTTGGAAACTGTAACAGGTGAAGCTTCGTATTCAAGGGCAATTTGATTTTGTGTGATACTTTCTTCCTTAAGAATGATTTTATGAACAAAATATTCCAAAGCAGCTGCATAAGCAGAAGGCTTTTTGAAGGAAGGATTTGTTTTATGACAGAACTTTCTCCACAAAGTAATGGCTTTTATTATAACTTTATCTTCATAATCTTTAGCAGACATGTTGTTGGCTACTAATTGGGCAACTTCCTCATAAAGTGGATTTTTCCATTCATCCTCATCAACACCTAAAAGTAGGATTTCGGCTAAAAGTGCAGGATAGTGGGCAGCAATTCCGTCATCTTTTTTAGAGTATTTCTCCAATAAGCGAACCACAGAACTTTCATCGTGACGATAAAGTTTGATAACCGTATATATGAATTTGTGATGATCAGCGTATAAAACCAACGCGCCAATAACTAAACTACCGACGGTGTATTCGTCACCATCTTGAAAGGGGATTTGATAATTTTTTTTAGTTAAAATGTCCTCAACGGAAATCATTTTTTTCGTGTTACGATCAATGTCTAAAACTTTATAGACAGATGGAACGGTTGTTTCCCACTGACTAAAAACATTTCTTGTTGGGGCACTAAGCTTTGATTGGTACTTATTAAAAAATGTGTGAAATATGGTTTGTGAAAGGTTTGATAGAATTTTATGAAATATAATCCAAATAGCTAATCCGGTTTTATATACTTCTGAGGTGTCTGTGTTATTAGAAAGATGTATTTCTTGATAACCGTCGGCTTCTTTATTCACTTCTTCACCATATGTGTGAACAGCAAAGGAAATTAGTCCTTTTTCTAAACGATCGAGATCTTCATTAATCAGTTTCTCTCTTACATCGTTTTTACTCTGTGCTCCACAACACTTTTTATGTTTTTTTCCACTTCCACATGGACAAGGATCATTTCTTCTAATCTTACTCATGTGTCGACACCTCTTGATCATTATAGTCCTCCATTAAATTATGAAGGCAATTAATTGTTAGTTCAAGTGACAAAAATTTTCCAACCACTTTCCTGTCGATAAATATAGCATCATCTGAGCTCGAAAAATTTCTCCAAAATATGACAAGAGATTTTTTTTCTGACTATTTTCACCAACTTTCCTAGTATACTATAAAGTTGGATTATGTTGTAAAGAGAAGCGTTCTTGGTACAATATGTACAACTTCCAGCGCTAGTTATGAATGCTGATTAATAACATATTTTTTCAATCCATTGGAAATCATAAAAACAAATCAGTAGGAGGAGTGTGCATTTAGTATGACTAAGGGGCAACAGCAGTTATTTGACAAGATTAATTCTTTGCAAAAAGAGGTTACACAGCTACAAGAGGAGTATTGGTGGAGTTATATCAATATTGATTCCTGGCAGTTTTGGGTAATGTTACTCATGTTAGTGATTCCTCTTGTCGTATTAGTTTTAGTTCTCGACAAGCAAAAACTCTTTCTATTATTGTTTTACGGTTATTCCGTTCATATACTATTTGGATATATTGATTCTTTTGGAACACACAATGACTTCTGGAGCTATCCGTATTTTTTGACACCATTTTTTACGTATAGTGTTTCTTTAGATGTTTCTTTAGTGCCAGTTGCTTTTATATTGACCTACCAATGGACGTTAAATAGAAATAAAAACTTTTATTTATACTCTCTTTTGCTTTCCGCGTTCCTTTCCTTTATTTTTAAACCAATTCTAGTAGCAGCAGACTTATTTGTATTATTCGGCCAAACAAACTACTTTCATCTCTTTTTGATTTATTGCCTAATTTTTTTACTTGCTCGTCTCATGACCAACTTCTTTTTGTTCTTACAGAAAAGGAGGTAGGGACGGTTCTCACCAACACGAAAAAAATCGGCTCTAATGTTACGTGATAATTTATATTGGTCTTGTAAGGGCTGAAAAAATTACGATGAAGGTGAAGGTGAAGGAAGTTGCTGAATTAGTGGGGATAAGTGTGCACACACTCCATCATTATGATGAAATCGGCTTGCTCCATCCAGAGGAGGTAACCGTGGCAGGTTATCGTCTTTACTCTAATGAAAATCTTGCAACCTTGCAGCAAATCTTGTTTTTCAAAGAACTTAGATTTCCACCGAAAAAAATTCAAGAGATTCTCAATAGTCCGTCATTTGATCGTCTCGAAACAATGGAAATGCATAAAAATATGCTACTTGAAAAACAGAGACGTCTGGGTCAAATGATTTCAACGATCGATAAGACTACTCGATATATGAAAGGGGAGATAACTATGACTAACAAGGAAAAATTTGAGGGATTTGATTTTAACTCTAATCCCTATGAAAAAGAGGCCCGGGAACGCTGGGGAGATCGAGCAGTTGATCAATCAAATGCTGCGGTTGGTAATATGTCCAAAGAGGACAAAATCGTCATAGGAGAACGGATGAACGAAATTTATCGCAACTTGACAGATATTCGAAAACAATCACCAAATTCTGATGAGGCGCAGGCAGCGATCGAGGAGTGGTACTACTTCTTAAATCAGAATTTTGGTCATCACTATACTCTTGATGCTTTTAAAAGTTTGGGGCAGATGTATGTTCAAGATGAGCGCTTTACGAACAATGTTGACCAATTCGGTGAGGGGCTGGCACAATTTATGTGTGATGCAATGGCTGTGTATGCTGATCAAAACCAAGAATAAACGATCCTATTTTTAGGATCGTTTTCACTTGTCTCTTGGTATGTAACAGTCTTTTAACCTAAATGCTAAAAGCACCGCTACATTTTCGTTCACGCAAAAATTGGCCATTGTTTTTCTTCAGCCACTTTTTTCATGTTAGGTCCAGGGTTTACCACAACAGGTCGATGCACAAAATCCAAAAGAGGAATGTCGCTTTCACTATCTGCATAAGCCCAAATTTCTCCTAGTTCTTGTCCCTCATTGGAAGAGATCTCGTCCATCCATGCGCGGATTTTGTTCACCTTTTCCTGACCATTAATGATAATTCCGATTTCTCCAGTACACTTCCCGTTTTCATCAAATAAGAGCTCTGTGCTAATTACGCGGACATCTAAATCGAGTTCTTTCACAAACAAACGTAAAAATGGTTGTAGGGTACCCGATAAAATTAGAACGGTGTCACCAGCTTCTTGGTGCTGACGGACTTGATTCACTAGGTTAAGGTGAACTTCTTTCATTCCAAGTTCTACTAATTCTTTGAAAAACTCATCAAGTTCTGCATTGGTCATCCCTTCAAATGTTCTAGCAAATGCTTTGAAAAATTCATGATGAAAGGCAGTTTTTCCTTTAGCTAGTCCTATAAAACTAGCTTTTGCCAAACTAGATCCAAATTGAAACCACTGCTTTTTCGTAAACTTTTCTTTTCCAGCTTGAAACATCGCTTTAAAAGAATTACCTTGGTATAAGGTTCCATCAAAATCCACTGTCACAATTGCCAACCTTGTCCACCTCGCTTTATAAAGAGTATAAAGGAAAGAGAGGCCGATGTAAATAAAAGGGAATGTGGATTTGTGAAAACTATTTTTAGTATCAGGTCATAAATGCTGGTATTATTCATAGGATTTAGTATAATATAAAGAAAGCGTTTTCTATAAATTCACAGTGTAAAGGAGTAAATTATGCCTAGAATTGCATTTGTTACAGATAGTACGGCTTTTATATCTGAAGAACTGCGAAATCATCCTGATGTAATTGTGGTACCTATTATCATCATCTCCGAGGGACAGGAATATAAAGACGGGGTCGAACTCTCTTCAGACCAACTATATGAAATCATTCGTACGGATAAAAAAATACCCAAAACCTCGCAACCATCGATGGGTCAGTTTGCTGATCTCTATGAAATGCTGAAGGAGGATTACGACCAGGCCATTGCTATTCATATATCTAACAAACTAAGTGGCGCCGTTTCAAGTTCTAATTCAGGAAAAGATCACGCTGGATTTGATGTGGAAGTGATCGATTCTCTTTCTATTTCTTACGGAATGACCATTTTGCTTGAAAAAGGATTAAAACTAGCTGAACAAGGTGGGGATGCGAAAACAATCGCTGACGAACTGCGTGATGATATAAGTCACTTGAAGAATCTGGTTTTACTTGGAAGCTTGGAGCAGCTTTATAAGGGAGGTCGCATGTCCGGAGCACAATTTTTAGTAGGAAATATCCTTCAAATTAAGCCAATCTTAAATGTTAACTCGGAAGGGGAACTAGTACTTTATGAACGAATCCGTTCTGAGAAAAAGGCTGTGAGCAGGGTTATCGAGCTATTTAAGGAAGACTGTGAGAAAAACTCCGTTCAGAGTGCAGCTATCATGCACGGAAACGCACCCGAAAAAGCAGAGGAAATTAAATCAAAAATTCAAGCTGACTACCCTAATCTCGACCTTACTATAGGAGAAATCAGCTCATCCGTCGCGGTCCACGTAGGAGAAGGCACTGTCGCACTATTCTGGACCACCCGATAAAGCGGGAGCACTTGTGTTGGTGGGTGTGTTGGTGGGGACGGTTCTCACCAACACGCCAATTAATGGTAGATACCCTTCAAACCCGCATTATAACAGCATACCAATAAATGGAACTGTGTTGACAAGAACCGTCCCTACCAGCACACCAGCCTGTCTGGTGTCTTTTTATGTTAGTTTTTTCGATTATGAGCATGAGTAAATCATAAAGGAGGATTTTTCATGTTCATTAAACCTTGTACAGGTCGTTTAACTAGTGGTTACCGTACGAAAGAAAGACCGGATCATGCGGGTGTTGATTGGGCTGACAGTGGGGCTGTGCCTATTCTTTCTGCAGCAGATGGGGCAGTTTCGCTTTCTAGGCACATGGGCTCTTATGGAGAAGTTATCTTCTTGATCCACGATATTGATGGGGATATTTACGAGACCGTTTATGCGCATTTAAGCAAACGGAATGTCACGTATGGAAAGCGGATCTCAAAGGGTGAAAGAATTGGCTGGATGGGGAGCACAGGCAACTCAACGGGCCAACATCTCCATTTTGAAATTCACAAAGATCGATGGAATTCTCAGCGGACGGGCTCTGTTGACCCACTTCTTTATATTGGTGAAAAAAAGACCCATGGGGGATTGATTCAGACAGAAAGAACCTTGTTTCTGCCTTCGACTGCAAGCTCATGGCGGGTTTACGACCCTGAAGAGCTACCTATTAAAGGGAATCAAAAAGCGTTTCTGAATCCTGCGAAATTTGGAGGTCTAACCTATAAAATCCTAGATGAAACCGAACCGCATGTCTACCTTATCAAAACAAAAAACTTTGGACTTGTAAAAATATACGCCCACCCCTCAACAGGTGCCATTGTAAGATAGGGCGTGTTGGTGAGCGTGTTGGTGGGGACGGTTCTCGCCAACACGCCAATATAAGGGAAACCCTACCCAAACCCGCATGAACACAGCATCCCAAAAAATGGAACCGTGTTGATAAGAACCGTCCCTATCAACACCCATCAACATTATTTAATCTGCCCGTTGCCTCGGATGGTGTATTTGGTGGATGTTAGTGCTGTTAGTCCCATGGGTCCGCGGGCGTGGAGCTTTTGTGTGCTGATGCCGATTTCTGCACCAAAGCCAAACTCGAATCCGTCGGTGAAGCGGGTGGAGGCATTATGGTAAAGTGCTGCTGCATCTACCAATTTGAAAAATGTGCTTACACTCTCATCACTCTCACTAAGGATGGCCTCAGAATGCTTGGATCCGTATCTCTGAATATGCTGAATAGCCTCCTCCAAATTATCTACTACCTTCAACGCAACAGTTAAGTTCAAAAATTCTGTTTCCCAATCCTCTTCTGTAGCAACTGACAACCTAGGATCATACTCTCTAGCTCTTTCATCAGCTCGGATTTCAACCCCATGTACTAGCAACTTCTCAAGTAATTCACGTAAATGTATCTGAGCCCAGTTTCTATGAACTAGAATCGTTTCCGCTGCATTACAGACAGAAGGGCGTTGTGTTTTCGCATTCACAGCCACATTAATCGCCATCTGGGACTCTGCAGATTCATCAATATAAACATGACAATTTCCAACTCCTGTTTCTAAAACCGGAACCGAAGCATTCTCAACAACTGTCTTGATTAACCCTGCACCGCCTCTAGGAATTAGTACATCCAAGTATTCATTCAGCTTAAACATTTGCGATGCAGTGTCTCTACTTGTATCCTCCAACAATTGAACTGCCTCAACAGGCAATTCGCTTTTTTCAAGAGCTCGGTGAATCACTGCAACTAACGCTTTATTGGAATGGATTGCAGACGAACTTCCCCTCAAAAGAACCGCGTTCCCCGTTTTCAAACAAAGGCTTGAGGCATCTACGGTTACGTTTGGACGAGCTTCATAAATCATACCGATCACACCAAGTGGGACCCGGATTTTTTCAATATGAAGGCCATTCGGACGATCCCAATTTTCCAAGGTTTCTCCAACCGGATCCGAGAGAGACGCTACTTGTAGCACACCTTCTGCCATATCACGCAATCTTTCCTCCGCGAGTTTCAAACGGTCCAAAAGATTCTCGCTCATCCCTCGTGCTCGCCCTTCCTCCAGGTCCTTCTGATTTTCAGATAAGATAAAATTCATTTCCTCCAGCAATTGATCAGCTATCAATCTCAATGCCACATCTTTTTGTTCTGTAGAACAAATTCCAACCCTAACCGAAATTTCGCTTGCCCGACGCGCCTTCTCCAGTAACTCACTCACTTATGATCCTCTCCTTTGCTAACGTTACCCAATGATTGCGATGGATGACCTCTGTTCGTGCTGTTTGGGTATTCACTCTTACATCCGTGCTAGTAAGACCTTTAATTTCAGAAAGCTCCTCCAAAGAAAAATTCACTTTACCCTTGCCGATAAGCTCGGAGTTTTCATTGATTACTTCTACAACATCGCCGACCTTAAAATCACCTATAACTTTTCTCACACCTGCAGGTAATAAACTTTTTCCGCCAAAAATGAGAGCCTGTTCTGCTCCAGCATCGACAGTAATTCGTCCTGCCACAGGGGAGTGGAAACCGATCCACTGTTTATTACTTTTTAAAGATGGTAATGATGAAAAACCAATATAAGTACCGTCCCCGTTGCCTTCCAGTATTTCTAATAGCTTGTTTTCCCCTGATCCTTTTCCGATGAATACCTTTACTCCAAAAGAGAGGGCCATTTTTGCAGCCTCTATTTTGGATTTCATCCCGCCTGTGCCAACTTTACTAGTGGTTTCCCCGGCTTTGGACACCAATTCCTCGTTGATTTCTGTCAAAAAGTCTATTTTTTTTGCGGAAGGGTAGAGGTTGGGATTGGCATCATACAAGCCGTTGATGTCTGTTAGGATTATGAGCTTGTTGGCGTGGATGAAACCACTCACTAGGGCAGAGAGCATGTCGTTGTCACCGAACGTTAATTCATCAATAGCTATGGAATCATTTTCATTTATGATCGGAATGACTCCACGCTTCAGGAGCTCGTTTAGGGTGGAGTAGGCATTCTGATAGTTTTCTTTTTGAGAAAAGTCAAGGCGAGTAAGTAAAAGTTGTGCTGTGACGAGATTTTCTTTTTGAAATTGATCGGAATAGGCTTGCATGAGGAGGCATTGTCCAACAGCCGCTGCAGCTTGTTTTGCTGCAAGTGTAACTGGGCGGGTTTGATATCCAATGGCCGTGTATCCTGCTGCAACAGCTCCAGATGATATAATAATAACTTCATGTCCTGCTTTTTTTAATGCTGTTATGGCGGCGACGTGTTCTGTGATCTTATCGAGTGACAATCCCCCGTTATCATTCGTTAATGAGCTACTCCCAATTTTGACTACGATCCTTTGCTTTGCCATTTTGTATCCCTTCTCGCAAATTGATTTTGATTTTCGAAAAAAATAGTACAAAAAACTCCTTCACCCTTAGTAAAGGGCGAAGGAGTATGATCCGCGGTACCACCTTTTTTGGCGCATTCAATGGCCACCACATTCTTCAGAACCGTAAACGTTCATCAATGTGGCCACAAAGCACCAACTCATGTCCCCGTATCGTGGGGAAACGGCTAGCTTTCACTAACAGCTCCGGGAAAGGTTCTATCTGTCATCGGTGGCGAAGCCTCACAGCCCATGGACCCCACTCTCTGAACACATACACAAATATACTAACTCCCATCAAAGCCGACCCAATATATTAAAACATATTATATGACCCACCAACCCAAACGTCAAGACCAAGTTTGCCCGCTATTCTGGTGGTGTGCAGATAGGGACGGTTCTCGTCAACACGCTGCACTATTCATGGCAAGGTAGAAGTGGGGATATTACTCCCTGAAAATAAAACATTAAATTTTTTATCCCAGCTTGCTTCATGGTTGGCTGCCGGTTCATGCGGGATAATAGCTGATACTATAAAAAATCGTGTTTGACCTACACACAGACCTCCTGTTTTAAACAAAAAACAAGAGGATGCTTCGAATGAAAAACAGAAAACTGAAAGAGAACCACTTTTTTCCACATATCCAAATTTCCAATTTATTGGTTATTTATATACTTTATGCCGTTCTCATCCCCGGGAATACGTTTACTTCTATTATATCTAGGAGCAGGTACAAAAGACACAGTGCCGCCGAAACTACAAAAGCGGCTGACAGAGGGCCGAAGCTATGCTAGAAAATAGACAACCAATAGAAAGGTAAACACATTAAATTAGAAAAACTGCCAAGCCGAATTTTATAACGGCGAGGCAGCTCTTATTGTTTTTTTCTGTCTTCTTCTTCTAAGTATTTCTGTTTCTCAATTTCATATTCTTCCCATATTTCATCAAGGCTCATGTTAAGGACATCTGCTAGTTTAGCTATCGTTAGAAATTGAGGTTGTTCAATTTTCCCCCTTTCGAATTTCCCGTAATGAGGGTAATCAACATCGGCTTGTTCTGCTACATATTCTTGAGTCCATTTCTTATCTTTTTTCTGATAGTCTTTTCTTTTTTTTCGTATAATTCTTCCAATTATGATTCCAATAGATTTATCTTCCAACGCTATTCTTCCTTTTTTGCCCATTATCTAATGCATAAAAAGAAAGAAACACGTTTTAGAACACTCTTTTAACGTTTTTCTCGTATTTTTTGTACTATCAGCTTTTAATAACTTTGGTCGAGTGATGGTACATGAAAAAATTGGGCATTCGATATCGGGACTTGGCGATAAGCCAAGTTTTTATAAAAACTGCCACAGAAATCCTTTGTTTTTCAATTTGTTTTGTAAGACAAGCAATAGGGAGTCTCATATGGAGAGAGTTAGGTCCGGAATGGGTGTCGCTTGTCGAACAAGGTCGAAAAAATAATTCGATAGTTCTAATTTCCCGAGTGAATAGAATGATTTTTTAGAAAATTAAGAATAATAGGTTTTATTTTAAAATTCTTCGTGTATAGTAATACGTATCATAATTCTGGGAGGGATTTTATGAAAAGGAGTTTCAAGAAGATTTTTCCTATTACTCTAGCACTCTCGTTAATGATTGGTGGAATGAGTTTTCCGGCAGTAGGAGGAGCAGAAGGAATCCAGGATGGGGTACATAAAAAAGTATCCTGGGATAGCAAAAAGGGAATTCCGGATTTTGTAATAGGAAAGCTCTCCGATAAAAAGGTGGCGAGTAAAAGTCAGGCCGTACGATTTTTAGAGGAAAACAAAAGTCTTTTTAAAATTGGTGCCGGTGAATTCCGTGTGAAGTCTGAAAGTACAGATGAACTTGGAATGACTCATTTTCGGGCGGAGATGACCGTGGATGGAATTCCGGTCTATGGTACGGATTTATATGTACACGTGGATGCAAATGGTGATGTTTATGCTGTAAACGGTCAGGCGGAGCCAAGGTTACAAAATAAAAAGTGGAACCAGAAAGTGAAGTTGACTGGTAATGAAGCTCTTGCAAAAGCAGAAGAGTACTTAGATCTGCCCTCTTCAATGGAATATACAGCAAAAGATTCAAGCCTCTATTTATATAAGAATGATAAAAAGTGGCAACCAGCGTATTTGGTAGAATTGGCTTTTCTAGAACCCCATGCTGCACGACAATTTACATTTGTTAGTGCGGAAGATGGGTCTATACTAGAATCATATGATGCTCTAGCAGACGCTACATCTACAGGTACAGGGGTGACATTGGACGGTACAACTGTACAGCTTAATACATTTGAATCTGGTGGAACCTATTATTTACAAGACACAACGAAGCCTATGAGTGGAGTTATTGAAACGTATACGGCAAATAATAGAACGAGACTTCCAGGGAGCATAGTTAGTGATTCTAATAATGTTTTTGATAGCTCTGTCCAAGCAGCTGCTGTTGATGCCCATGTGAATGCAGGAATCACATATGATTACTATTATGAAACTTTTAATCGTAATAGCTATGATAACAATGGTGCATCCTTAATCTCGACTGTTCATTATGATCGATATTACAACAATGCATTCTGGAATGGAACACAAATGGTTTATGGGGATGGCGACGGTTCGACGTTCAGTCCGTTATCTGGTGCGTTAGATGTTATTGCCCATGAGCTAACTCATGCAGTGACTGAGGAAACTGCTAATTTAGTTTATCAAAATCAACCTGGTGCCTTAAATGAATCTATGTCTGATGTATTTGGGATGATTGTTGAAGCTTACAATGGGGATACTGATTGGCTAATGGGAGAGGATGTTTATACACCAGGTGTAGAAGGAGATGCATTGCGTAGTCTTTCTAACCCTGAGCTTTATGATCAGCCTGCCCATATGGATCACTATTATGTAACTTCTGATGATAATGGTGGGGTCCATACCAATAGTGGGATTCCAAATAAGGCGTTCTATAATATCGCAACTTCAATTGGTTTGGATGCTTCTGCAGAAATATACTATCGAGCATTAACCACCTATTTGACTTCTCAATCGGATTTTACAGATGCTAGGAATGGACTTCTCCAAGCAGCTACTGATTTATATGGAGAAGGTAGCGTGGAGTATAATGCGGTCAATAATGGCTTTTTAGCCGTAGGTATTGACGGATCTAGTAGTGGAGGGAATGAAACTCCTGATTCTGATACCTTTGAACCTAATAATTCCTTTAACGAAGCTTACGGTCCGTTAGTTAGTGGAACAACCTATGGATCTTATATTTCTACTTCCACAGATTCTGATTTTTATATGTTTGAAGCGGAGATTGGGCAATCCATTTCTGTAGAATTAGGTAACTTGCCTGGAGACTATGACCTCTACCTATATGACTCCAATCGTTCATTGGTTGGCGCATCTGAAAATGCCTGGAGCAGAAATGAATTGATCTCGCACTCAGCTGGACAAACGGGAACCTACTACGTTGAAGTTGTAGGATGGAATGGAGCCATGAGCACCACCACGCCATACCATCTAACAGTTACCATCGAGACAAATACTAAAGGCAGCAAAGGAAACAGAAAGAGCAATTAGGTGTGTTGGTAGGGACGGTTCTTTTAGGGAAAAACCAAAAGTTTTGCATGCAAAGAAGCCCAGCGGCATTAGCTGTCTGTTGGGCTTCTTTTTTAAAAGATAAAGTATAAAATTTGTCTAGCTCTAGCGAAAAAGCTTCCTCGAGTAATCTTCGAAGTTTTTGCCCAGAGTAATCGCACGAAGGAAGGCTACTTAGACCTTCTTCGCAGAAACAAGTACTTTTCTTATTTCGAGGGGCGCTTGCGCTTTTCACATAATAGTCTAAATGTAAAAAATATTCATACAATTAATTGACCCTAGAACTTCTAGGTGGTAAAATATTACTTAATGAAAACGGTTACAAGTTATGAATCTAGGTAATCAAGTGAGGAACCAGAGCAGTTTAAGTAGGGCCCCATATATATTAAGGGTTGGCTTTGCTGGGGGAGAAGGCGAACCATCTAGTGTGATTTTTCAGTACTACTATTACATTTTAATTCATATTGAATAGTAATAGGTCATATTTTTGCATAGAAAATTAACAGAGTATTCAATCATCTTAGGTGCTCACCTGATTATTGGTAACAACCCTGTACAATATAATTCACAAGAAAGGAAGAGGAAGATGACAGCGAACTATATGAAAGAAGAGCATGAACTGTTTCGACAATCTTTTCGTAAATTTTTAGAAAAAGAAGCGGTACCTTATTTTGATAAGTGGGAAAAAGAACGGCTTATTCCTCGAGAACTATGGACGAAAATGGGGGAGAATGGTTTTCTATGTCCATGGATAGACGAAGCGTATGGCGGATTGAACGCTGATTTTGGATACTCGGTTGTTTTAAATGAAGAACTAGAGCGCGTAGGTACAGGGTTAGTGGGAATTGGATTACATAATGATATTGTGGTTCCTTATCTGAATTCCTATGGTTCACCGGAACAAAAGGAGAGGTGGCTGCCAAAGTGTATTAGCGGGGAAGCAATTACTGCTATAGCGATGACAGAACCAGGGGCTGGTTCCGATTTGGCAGGGATTAAAACTACTGCGATCAAAAAGGGAGATTATTATATTTTAAACGGTCAAAAAACATTTATTACAAATGGGGTTCATGCTGATTTAATCGTTGTAGTATGTAAAACGGATCCAAATGCAAGTCCTCCCCATAAAGGGATTAGTCTATTAGTAGTTGAACGAAATACACCAGGTTTCTCATTAGGCAGGAAGTTAGACAAAATAGGTCTACATTCACAAGATACTGCCGAATTATTTTTTGAAGATGCCAAGATACCGGTTGGAAATCTACTTGGGGAGGAAGGGAACGGTTTTTATTATTTGATGGAGAAGCTTCAGCAGGAGCGGCTAACGGTTGCCATTGCAGCCCAAGTTGCTGCAGAAGAGATGCTAAGGATGACGATGGAGTACGTGAAGGAACGAGAAGCATTTGGTCAAAAAATTTCTAAGTTTCAAAATACCCAGTTCAAGCTTGTTGAAGTGGCAACCGAAATTCAAATTGGTAGGACATTTGTTGATGATGTCATTGACCGGCATATGAATGGGGAAGAAATTGTTAAGGAGGTTTCCATGGCGAAATGGTGGGTTACCGACATGGCTAGGCGTACAGCCACAACCTGTATGCAACTCCACGGTGGTTATGGTTATATGGAGGAATATCCAATTGCAAGGAGGTATCGGGATATTCCAGTTGCCTCTATCTATGCAGGCTCCAATGAAATTATGAAAAATATTATTGCTAAAAAAATGGGCTTGTAAGAAATTTTCAGCTTAAAAGGGGAGAGGCCATGCTTAAAGGGATTCGAATTATTGATTTTACGCAATACTTACCTGGTCCATTTTCAACATTAAGACTTGCGGACTTAGGAGCTGAAGTCATCAAAGTGGAACCGCTTCATGGAGACCCAGCTCGAGAAATGGGAACAAATGAAAGTGATTTTCTATTTTCTGTTAATAATCGAAACAAGAAAAGTATTGCGATAAATGTAAAGGAGAAAGTAGGGCAGCAATTAGCTCGTGAATTAATTGAACAAGGAGATGTTGTAATCGAAAGCTTTCGTCCAGGTGTGATGAAAAGACTCGGATTAGACTATACGAGTTTGAAAAAGTATAAGGAAAACTTAATCTATTTATCTCTCACTGGATTTGGACAAGATGGTAGTCTTTCGCAATTAGGGAGTCACGATTTAAATTATTTGGCGTTAAGTGGTGTGTTAAATCAATTTCAAGAGGAAGATGGACCTCCCACACATCCAACGATCACGTTGGCTGATTTAATTGGAGGAATGGCTGCTAGTGAAGCAATCCTTGGAGCACTATTACAGCGAGAACGAACGGGTAAAGGTACCTATATTGATTTAGCTATATTAGATGTTTTGCTGGGGATGATTGGAAATCATGCTGCGATTTCACATCTTACTGGTCATCGTCACGGGTTGCCTGTACTTGATAGCTCTATGGTGAATTATCATCTTTACGAAACAAAAGATCATCGTTACATGAGTTTAGGAGCATTAGAGTTTAAGTTTTGGCGAAATTTTTGTTTAGCTGTGGAGTGTCCAGAGTGGGTGGAAGCGTATCCTAGTAAATTAAAAATCTCAAATTCTATCTATGAACAGGTTAAGCAACTATTTCTAACACGTACCCAAGAAGAATGGATAAGGCTTGGGGAAGCACACGACTGTTGTTTATTTCCAGTACTTGATGTGGAGGAAGCTGTATCTAGTACTTATGTAAAGCAACGAGAATTAATGCAATTAGTAGGGAATACTCCTTTTCTATTCACGCAAACCTATTTCAATTCGTCAGTGAGGCCTTCCGATGCTTCTGTGCATTTAGGGGAGCATACAGAGGAAATTTTAACGCATTTGCTTCATAAACAGAAAGGGGAGATAAGGGAGTGGTGTGACCAAGGAATTGTATTAGCATGGAACAAAATTCCGTAACTGAATTTTTTAAACTTTTAGTGTGAGGAGATTTTTGGATACAAGGTAAATGATTCATGAAAAAGTAGAAAGGTGGAATTGATGTGATTTTAGCTGATCAGAAGCAGATTGAAAGTTATACAACTAAAGGCTACTGGGGTACAAAGACATTGTTAGATTTTTTTAATGAGAATGTGGAAAAACATCCAGAACGAACAGCAATAGTAGATCCCCTCAATCGTAAAGACTTAACAGGAACAGAGGCGGAGCGAATTACTTTTCATCAATTGGATCAAGCGGTGGATGCGGTGGCTACTGGATTAATAAAGAGGGGGCTAAAGCCTGATGATGTTGTCGTTGTACAGCTACCAAACACGTGGGAGTTGGCGATGCTTTATTTGGCCATTTCTAAAGCAGGTGGACTAATTTCGCCAGTTCCTCTCCAATGGCGCAGTAAAGAGTTAAAGTATGTTTGTTCCATAACGGAAGCCAAATTTTGTATTACAATAGAAGATTTTAAAGGCTTTAAGCACGGCGAGATGATGCGTGAGATTATGAATGAAGCATCTTACATCCAAGAGGTAATCCTGCTAGAAAGATTGCAAGAGTTACTAAACACACCGGTTGACGATTCCTTATTAGGCCAAGTAAAAGTTGATGCTAACGATAGTTTCACACTTTGCTGGACGTCGGGCACGGAATCGGACCCTAAAGGATGCCCGTTAAGTCATAACAATTGGATTTTTCAATGTCGAATGGAAATTGAAGCGACGGATATACAAGAAGGGGACGTCTTATTTACTGCTGGTCCACTAATTAATATGGCATCTGTTGGTACTACCTATATCCCTTGGATTATGACAGGAGGGACCTTTGTCCTGCATCATCCCTTTGACCCTCAAATATTTATTCAACAAATGATCACAGAAAAAGTTAACTACACGCTCCTTGTTCCTGCAATCGCTAACATAATCGTGAAGCACCCACAAGTTGATCAATTTGATTTAAGTAATGTACGTGCTATTACTCTTGGTTCAGCACCACCATCCCTGTTTACCATTAAAGAATTTAAACGACGCTGGGGAATTGAAATTGGTAACATATGGGGGCAAAATGAAGGTACTGCCATCGTCTCTGGGCCAAAAGATATTCCGGATATCGAGAAGCGAGTTGATAATCTCCCTCAATTCGGTAAGCCTGGTGTTAAATGGAGTGTTAATGTGGAGGGAATTGAATCTAAAATAGTTTCTGTTGATACAGGTGAAATAGTAACAGAGGTAGGAGAGGTTGGCGAGTTTGCATATAAAGGGCCAAATGTGATGCCTGGTTATTTTAGGCGTCCAGATCTAAACGTCAAAGCTTTTGATGAAGAAGGATATTTTTATACAGGAGATCTTTTTGAAATAAAGGAAGGAGATACAATCGGCTTTTTTGATAGAAAAAAAGATATCATTATTCGAGGAGGCTACAATATTAGTGCACAGGAGGTGGAAAACTGCCTATTAGCTCATCCAAAAATAGTAGATGTTGCCGCAGTCGGTTATGTAGATGAAGTGATGGGGGAACGAGTTTGTATATATGTGGTGCCACAAAAGGATGCTGATGTCACTTTAGAAGAGCTTAAAGATTTCATAAAAGATCAGGGTTTAGCTATTTATAAAAGTCCAGAGCGGATGGAAATAGTAGAGAGTATTCCTCGTAATCCTGTCGGAAAAATTCTAAAGGCGTCACTAAGGCAAGACTTGAAACAGCGCTCAGGTGTTTAAAGAAAGACGTCTGTTATCGTAAAGATAGTTGTTTTAAAATGTTTGATCTTAGGGGAATCGAACGAACAGAATAAATTTGTCAGGAATGCGAAAATAGTCAAAGTGAAAGAAGTTATGTTCATAACTTAAGAGGAATGGAGGAGATAATTTATGATGAGTGGAGCGCTTACCTTAAATAAAATGGTAGAACGTGCTGAAAAACTTTTTCCAAAGAAGCAAATTATTTCAAGAACATCCACAGGGATTTTTCGCTATGGATATAAAGAAATGGGGGAGAGGACGAGGCGTTTATCAAGTGCACTCCAACAGTTAGGCGTACAAAAAGGAGATAAAATAGGAACTCTAGCTTGGAATGATCATCGACACCTGGAAGCTTATTTTGGGATTCCGAGTATGGGAGCAGTCCTTCATACGATTAATATTCGTTTATCAACAGAGCATATCTCTTATATTATCAATCATGCAGAAGATAAGGTGTTACTGGTTGACCAAGAGTTTTTACCATTGATTGAAGCCATTAAAGAGAAGTTGAAAACGGTAGAAGCGATTATTGTGTTAACGGACCATCATCAATTACCAGATTCCGATCTTTCCCCTCTCTATTCTTATGAAAAATTGTTAGAAGGTGGGGATGCAAACTTTCAATTCCCAGAAGATTTAGATGAAAATGATCCAGCTGGAATGTGCTATACCTCTGCAACAACGGGTTTACCCAAAGGGGTCGTCTATACTCACCGTGGTATTTCGCTTCATAGTATGGCGTTAGGATTAGCAGATTCTGCCGCAGTTTCTGAGTCTGATGTCTGCATGCCTGTTGTGCCGATGTTTCACGCCAATGCATGGGGAATGCCTTTTGCGTCCACTTGGTTTGGATCCACTCAAGTACTTCCTGGTCCACGATTTACACCAGAGATATTAGCCGAACTCATACAAAGTGAAAAAGTGACGTTAACAGCTGGCGTTCCAACAATATGGTTAGGACTATTGAATGAACTAGAAAGTAAGAATGGGGCTTATGATACGAGTTCACTACGAGCTGTTCTCTGTGGCGGTTCAGCTGCACCGCTCGGAATGATCAAGGCCTTCGAAACAAAATATGGTATTCCATTTATTCACGCTTATGGTATGACGGAAACAACCCCTCTTGTTACGTTGTCCCGCTTGAAGAGCTATCAAATGGATTTGCCTGAAGAGGAAAAGCTTGCTAGTAGAGCAAAGCAAGGTTATGTAGTTCCTGGTCTAGAGTTAAAGGTAATTAACGAAAAAGGTGAAGCAGAATGGAATGGAGAAGACATGGGGGAACTGTTAGTCCGTGGCCCGTGGATAGCAGACGAATATTATCGGGATGATCGTACAAAAGAAGCAATGAGAGATGGCTGGCTCTATACGGGAGATATTGTCACTATTGATTCAGAAGGTGTAATAAAAATTGCAGATAGGACAAAGGATCTCGTGAAAAGTGGTGGGGAATGGATTTCTACCATAGATTTGGAAAATGCATTGATGGCCCATGATGCTGTTTTTGAAGCTGCGGTAGTTGGTGTACCACATCCAGAGTGGCAGGAACGACCTGTTGCAACAGTAGTTTTAAAGCCCGGCGCATCCGCTAATAAAGAGGAATTAATAGCTCATTTAACATCGCAATTTCCTAAGTGGTGGCTTCCTGATGATATTCTGTTTGTAGACGAAATTCCAAAAACATCGGTAGGGAAATTTTTGAAAGCCAACTTACGAGAAAAGTTAAGGGATCATTTAACTGTATAAAATTAAGCAAAGCGCAAGCGCCCTTCAAAACAAGAAAATCGCTTGTTTCTGCGAAGTACCTCTAAGTAGCTTTCCTGACTCGGGGCAAAAACTTCGAAGATCACTCGATGAAACTTTTCCGTTGGAGCAAGACAATTTTTTTACTTTCTTATCTTGTTAGAAAAACTAGGCTTTTCGCCAAGTGTTAATGGAGAAAGCCTAGTTTTTTTCATGTACTATCAACCGACTAAAAGTTAAAAAGTAAAACTTCAATCAGTGGGGCGCGGCCTCTGATTGAAGTTTTACTTTATTTTGGCTGCATCCGAATTGCTCCATCTAGCCGAATAACCTCTCCATTTAGCATTGGATTTTCCAGAATGCTTTGAGCTAGCTTAGCGTACTCACTAGGATACCCTAGGCGGGAAGGAAATGGGATCATCGCCCCAAGAGATTCACGAGCTTTTTCCGGAAGTTGTCCTAAAAGAGGTGTTTCAAATAAGCCGGGTGCAATGGTCATCACTCGAATTCCATGTTGTGCCAAATCTCGTGCGATAGGCAGGGTCATGCTAACGATTCCACCTTTTGAAGCACTGTATGCTGCTTGCCCTATTTGCCCTTCAAAGGCAGCAATGGATGCAGTATTGATAATGACGCCTCTTTCCCCTTCCTCATTGGCTTCGTTAACAGCCATTTTCTCAGCAGCTAAACGAATTACATTGAAGGTCCCAATCAAATTAACTTGAATGACTTTTTGAAAAGTGGCAAGATCATGAGCTCCTTTTTTGCTTAGGGTTTTTTGTGCAACCCCGATTCCTGCGCAGTTAATTGCAAAATGAAGTCCGCCCCATTTTTCTAAAGCTATATTCATTGCATGGAGGACACTATCTTCATCTGTAACGTCTGTCTGGACAAAATGAGCATGATCCCCAAGCTCGTTTGCCAAAGCTGTTCCTTTTTCTTCTTGAACATCAGCAATAATAACTTTTGTACCACTTGAGACTAGTTGGCGTGCAGTAGCTTCCCCTAATCCAGAGGCGCCACCTGTGATCAACCCAATATGATTTTTTAGATGCAAAAAAATTCCTCCTCTTATTTCAAATTAGATGGTGTAACTTTTTGTGTAACTTTAAAATATATGAGAAGCAGAGCGGGGAAAATTCCGTAAAATAACAATCAGCGAAATTTAGAAAACCCCACTCATAGGAGCTTCTCAATATTTGAATCTGTCATCTATATCTATCTATTAAAATCTTAATCTTCTAGTCGCTCAATTATCGTTGCATTGGCCATGCCGTGTCCTTCGCACATAGTTTGGAGACCATAACGTCCTCCTGTTCTCTCTAATTCATGAATTAAAGTGGTCATAAGCTTTGCCCCACTCGCCCCTAGAGGATGCCCTAATGCGATAGCTCCTCCATTTGGATTTAATTTGTTGGGATCAGCTCCTGTTTCCTTTAGCCATGCTAATGGGACGGGCGCAAAGGCTTCGTTTACTTCAAACAAATCGATATCGTCTATAGATAAACCGGCTTTTTTGAGTACTTTCTCCGTGGCTGGAATTGGCCCAGTAAGCATGAGGGTAGGATCAGAACCGACAACGGATCTAGCAACTACACGAAATCGAGCTTTTAGTCCTAGTTCCTGAGCTTTTTCCTTGGACATCAAAAGAATGGCTGCTGACCCATCACTTATTTGACTGGAATTACCTGCATGAATCATGCCATCTTCTTTAAAGGCGGGCTTTAAATTATTAAGTGCTTCTACTGTAGTATTGCGCCTTGGTCCTTCATCTGCATAAAGAGTTTCTTTATTCCCATCAGGGAGAGTCACTTTTACCGGAAAAATTTCACGGGTGAATCGACCTTCATCTTGAGCTTTGATGGCACGTTGATGACTTTCATAAGAATATTCGTCTAATTCTCTTCTTGTTAGTCCCCATTTTTTAGCGATTCGTTCTGCAGATAGACCTTGGTTAATCATTTCATATTTATTGGTGAGTTGATCACTGAATGAAGCGCCATTCATATTTGAGCCAATTGGAATACGAGACATGTTTTCGATTCCAGCTGCAATGACCACATCCATATCTCCACT
The DNA here is from genome assembly GCA_040191315.1 of Bacillaceae bacterium S4-13-56. Classification (NCBI taxonomy): domain Bacteria; kingdom Bacillati; phylum Bacillota; class Bacilli; order Caryophanales; family Bacillaceae; species Bacillaceae bacterium S4-13-56. The sequence continues at coordinate 48,559 of JAWJLM010000017.1, forward strand.
TAAAATTGCTTGGGACGCAAAATGAACAGCTTGTTGACTTGATCCACATTGGCGATCGATCGTCGTTCCTGGTACTTCCATCGGAAATCCTGCGATTAAGGAAGCAACACGACCGATGTCTGCAGCTTGTTCTCCAATTTGCGATACGCACCCCATAATAACGTCTTCCACAAGATCAGGTGTAATTCCAGCCCTTTTCACTAGCTCTTGTAACGTTAAAGCAGCTAGATCATCAGGACGAATATGACTTAACATACCGTTACGCCTGCCAACCGGTGTTCGAACAGCTTCTACGATTACCACTTCTCTCATTTACTTTCTCCCTTCTAACCTTTTTTTGAAAGCCCTTACACTAACTGTCTCTATTATAGCAAAGTTTGGGATTTCTCTCTATATTTTTTGGGAAGGCTTATCACTAATTTTTGATACACCAGATGTAAGCGCGGGAAGCGGATTATTACCTCGTTTGGTTACGTTGCTTGGATTTTATCCTGCATGAATGGGCAGCCAACCATGAAGCAAGCTTCACCAACAAGGATGACAAATTTAATGTCTTATTTTCATGGGAGTAATCCCCCTCAAGTGAAATGAGAAGAGTAAGTGGGGGATGAACTGCCCGTAAAAGTCCGATTGGGTCAAGAGCCTTCAGGTCATACCCTTGGTGTTAATAATGGTTGGGGATTTTCTTCATCCCCAACCATTATTAGTTGAACCAATCAAAACCGCGGCATTGTGGGCCTGCGGTTACTCGGCCCACCGAAATGATTCGCAACGCTCACGTGACCCACATCCTCGAAAAATCTCGCTTTTTCGTTCGTGTGTAGAAGCTCATGGTAGCATTCTCTGTTATGTGGGCCTCATCGCCTTACGTCGATGACCACAACAAAAGCTTCTTAGAATTTACTTCACAGAAACAAGTGATTTTCTTGTTTCGAAGGGCGCTTGCGCTTTTCTTATTCACTATTTTTCTTTGTTTTTTTATATATTCTGTATCCAATAAGGGCGGCTGCAGCAATTAAAATAATAACAGGTAAGTTTCCAATGAAGAACACGATTAAACCAGATCCGAATGCGAGAAGTCCGTTAATACTGTTCATGAATTGTTGCTGGGTTTTCTCCCAAGTATTTAATTCTTCGTTCTTTACGCTTGGGATATTGACTCTGTTTTCTTGGATATTTATCGTAATGGTGGCCAGGTCAGAGCGATTTTGTAGGTATTTCATTCTTCCTGTGATTTGTTCAATTTCTTCCTGTACTTTCGCAAGATCATTTGAGATCTTTAGTAAGTCTTCTGTTTTTTCAGCTTTTTGCATAAAAGATAAAAGGCGCTCTTCCACTATCTTTTTCGATTTTAGTCGAGATTCAAGGTCAACGTATTCTTCGGTTACATCGTCGCTGTCTACGTGCTTCTCAATTAGTTTCCATCCTCCGTTTTCAACTATTGCCAGAAATTCATCAAATTTCTCCACTGGAATTCTCGCTTTGATTCTTCCCTCTTTAAGGGAATCCTCTCCGCCTCCGTAGATTTGAGATTCGACCATGTAGCCCCCTACTTTATCAATTTCAGATTGAATGTCATTTTCAGCTTTGGCAAAATCGTTTACTTCAATCCTTACATTTGCTTCATAGATGATTTTTCTGTTTGAATCCTGTGCTGAGAGGTTAGAATCAGTATTCGCACTTCCATTTTCTTTTTCGGCTTGCTCAGCTTCGCCACCGTCCATACCTTTGCTACCAGTGTTCTCTTCTGATTCATTGTATGCAACATCTCTATTAGCAGCATCATTGCCAGCAGATTCGTTAGTATCTTCACTACTACAAGCCACAAGAAAAGTAATCAGAACTATTAAAATACCTAAAAACCACTTTTTCAATCGAACCACCCTTTCCTGTCTTTGCCATGTAGACGAAACCAATTGCTGATTCGTTTCAAAACGTCTAACAAAATCATTCCAATCAAGACTTTTTGTTATTAGATTGTTTTTTAGTATAATGGTGGGAAATCAATAGTCTGTTGTTTTCTAAGTGGTTTTTTGGTTGAGTGGTTCAAGACTTTTACTGAATTAGGGGTGCATTATGACAGAGTTTACAGGATACATAGGAACATATACGAAAGAAAAAAGTAAAGGGGTTTATAAATTTACACTTGACACGGAGAAACAGAGGATTACAGAGGTAACTCTTGCAGCCGAGTTGGATAATCCTACATATCTTACACTGGGTAATCACGGGGATTTTCTCTATTCTGTTGCTAAGGAGGGGGACAGTGGAGGCATTGTTGCTTTTTCTATTGGAGAAAAAGGGAATCTTATCAAATTAAATGACCAAATGATGCCAGGTTCACCTCCATGCCATTTAAGTATCAGTAATGATAGCCACAACATTTTAACTGCGAATTACCATACCACGGTAATCGCTTCTTATCTGACAAATGAAGATGGGTCCTTGCAAACACCAGAAGAGATAATTAAACATGAAGGTTTCGGCCCGCATGAGAGGCAAGAAAAGCCCCACCTACATTTTGCGGGTTTTTCTCCAGATGAAAAATATGCCGTTGTCGTGGACTTAGGAAGTGACCGCATCATTACTTATGAAGTAAATGGGGGAAAACTTCAGCGGAAAAATGTTTTCCAAACAAGTCCTGGTTCAGGACCTCGGCATATAGTCTTTCATCCCAATGGGAATTTTGCTTACGTGATGACCGAGCTTAGTTCAGAAGTTCTTGTTTTTGAATACAATCAGATGGATGGCAGATTTAACGAGATTCAGGCCATACCTACGATTCCCAACGATTTTAACGAAGTCAATGATGGAAGTGCTATCCAGATCAGTTCAGACGGAAATTTCATATACGCAGGAAACAGAGGGCATAACAGCATTGCCGTATTTAAAGTAGATGAAGAAAGTGGCTTCTTAAACTTTGTTGAGTGGACATCAACAGAAGGGGACTGGCCGCGAGATTTCTCGCTTGATCCATCCGAAGAATTTCTTGTGGCAAGCAACCAAAAATCAAATAGTCTAACACTCTTCCAACGAGACAAAACAAAAGGATCACTAACATTATTACAATCAGATGTTTATGTACCAGAACCTGTCTGTGTGAAATTTAGATAGTGGGTTAGTAGGGACGGTTCTCACCTGCACGGTACTTTGCAATATAGTACCGTGTTGCCAAGAACCGTCCCTACCAACACACCAAACAAGGGGGTATTTTTAAATGGAAATTGGGATAAGTACATTTGTTGAGACGACTCCAGATGTGAAGACTGGTGAGGTGAAGAGTCATTCTGAGCGGATCCGTGAGGTGGTTGAGGAAATTGTGTTAGCGGATAAAGTGGGTCTTGATGTGTTTGGGGTAGGGGAGCATCATAGAAAGGATTATGCGGCTAGTTCCCCAGCAACCCTCCTGGCAGCTGCAGCACCTCAAACGGAAAATATTCGTCTGACAAGCGCAGTTACAGTTTTGTCGTCAGCGGATCCAGTTCGAGTTTTTCAAGAGTTTTCAACACTCGATGCTGTATCGAATGGTCGAGCTGAGATTATGGCTGGACGTGGATCTTTCATAGAATCCTTCCCGCTATTTGGTTATGACCTTCAGGACTATGACGAGCTTTTTGAAGAAAAATTAGACCTTTTGCTCAAAATTCGGGAATCTGAAAGAGTTACCTGGCAGGGGAAACATCGCCCAGCCATTAACAATTTAGGAGTGTACCCCCGTCCAGTACAAAATCCTCTACCTGTCTGGATTGGGAGCGGAGGGAACCCAGAGTCTGTAGCTCGTGCGGGGACCCTCGGACTACCATTAGTACTTGCTATCATTGGAGGCCAACCGACTCAGTTTGCGCCACTTGTAAAACTTTATAAAAGAGCAGCGGAACAAGCGGGTCATGATCCATCCAAACTTACGGTTGCCTCCCATTCTCATGGGTTTATTGCCGAAAACAAAGAGGATGCGGCTGATAAATTTTTCCCTTCCACACAATATGCTATGAATGTTATTGGTAGGGAACGTGGTTGGGGGTATTATGACCGTTCTACTTTTGATGCTATGCGCAGCTTCGAGGGGGCTTTATATGTAGGAGATCCTCAAACAGTTGCAGATAAAATTATTCATTTAAGAAAAAATGTAGGAGTTGAGCGTTTCATGCTCCACGTTCCGGTTGGTTCAATGCCCCATGATCAAATCTTGAGAGCCATTGAATTGTTAGGAACAGAAGTAGCTCCTCGAGTGAAAAAGGAAATAAAAAGATTGGAATCCGAGGCTGAATAAGTCTTGGATTTATCGGTCTTATGCGAGAAGACTCCTTCCTCAATCACGACAGTGTTTAGGCGGGAGTTGAATCGCATATTTTTTTTTGCGCGTGCCCCCATATTAAAAAAATCACAACCTTTTTCAATAACCTTTTTCAAGTTGGAAAATTGAGCAAAAATTAAAATAAAAACTTCTAGTATTTCATTAAATTTCATGCAATGTGTAAGTGTAAAATCTTGTATGTTTTTTCAAAAAGTGCGCTTATTTTTCATTTTCAATAGGCGTATATGGTAAAATAGAACTAATCATGAGAAAAATGTGATATTTTATCAAAAATAGTGTGTCGAACATCTTTTATGAAAAAATTAGGGGAAATCATTTGTGAATAGGCTGGGGGCTCTAGACATGAATAAACGATTCTTGTTACTGGGAATTGGGCTTTTTGTTAGCTTGTTTTATTTATTGATATGGATTTTCTGGGATAATTATCAAGTGAGGGCAACCGGAACTTCTTTATTTTATACTTTAGGGGGACTAGCCAGCCTTTTATTGTTATGGAACGGGTATCGAAAACATAAAAATAAAATTTGGATCTTTTTAGGATTTGGCATTAGTTTATTTATCATTGGTAGTGTAATTTGGTTTATATCAATAACTAAACAGGGTAATGCATCTTTCCCTGACCTATCCAATCTTCTTTGGACCATAGGGTATGTTTTTTTTGCTTTGGGACTTATCCAAGAAATGAGAAAGATGGGTCACCGTCAGTTTACTAATGATCTTCTATATAATATTGGAATTTTTATTATAGTTAGTGCAAGTACTAGTTATTACTTTTTAATCAAACCTATTCTAGAACTATTAGACAATAACTGGACTGCAGCTTACTTATCATTGGTGTATTCTATGCTGAGCTTAAGTATATTCCTGCTGATTATCACTAATTTTTACTTGATACAGAATAAAAAGGGCGCACAAGTCTACTATTGGTTGAACACAGCTTTTTTCATTCAGGTTTCAGCAGATTCTATATTTATTTTTCAGTCCTTACTAGAAACGTATGAATTAGCAGGCTTTCTTGATCCATTATGGATTTTATCCATTCTATTGATTGGTTTCTCCAGTCAGTTCTCTGAAAAGGATTCAATTAAAAGTCACCTCCATTTTGGAGAAGCGCTAAAAAATCGGAGGAATTTGTTTCCATATATAGCCGTTTTTATTCTTCTTCTCTTAGCTATGCAAGTTTATGAATTGGACTTTAATTCTCTAAGTATAGGACTGGTTACTGTTTTTCTTCTGCTTATAAGTAGGCAGGTTTTCATTTTGCGAAAAAATGAAAAAATAATGGATGAATATATCTATTTAGCCTTTCATGATCCGTTAACAGGACTGAAAAATAGAAGCAGTTTTACGCAAGATTTAGCAAATATCACGCGTTCTGCTAATCAGAAAAGTGAAACGTTTGGTCTTCTCTTAATTGATTTAGATCGATTTAAAAATGTTAATGATAATTTAGGGCATCATTCAGGAGACATTTTACTCAAGGAAGCGACTTCTCGATTGTGTGCAATTATTGAAAAAGATAGGATTTATCGATTAGGTGGAGATGAATTCGTCATTTTACTGCCTAATGCCGACCAACAGAAATGTATTGAATGTGCCCAATTGATCCTTAATAGATTTAATCAATCCTTCTTTATTTCAAATCATGAAATTTTAATAACTGCAAGTATTGGAGTTAGCTTTTTTCCTCTAGATGGTGAAAATGGGGATGCTTTATTAAAAAATGCTGATGCTGCGATGTATTTAGCTAAAGAGAAAGGAAAAAATGCCTTCCAACTTTTTTCTTTAGAGTTAAATGAAAAGCAAACGAGAAAAATGAATATAGAAATTGAGTTAGGTAAGGCTTTATCAAATCACCAACTAAGGATTCACTATCAGCCCCAGTATAATCTTCAGGATGGCAGTATTGTAGGGATGGAGGCTTTATTGAGATGGGAACATCCGGTTTTAGGGTCGATTTCACCAGCTGAATTTATTCCGATTGCTGAGGAAACTGGACAAATTGTTTCCATTGGAGAATGGGTTTTGAGGGAAGCCTGTTCGCAATTGATGAAATGGAACGGAACTTTTTCAATTTCAGTCAATGTCTCTGCTCGTCAGCTTCATAATAATAGATTTGTCCACGTTGTAAAAAGAGTTTTGGAAGATACGGGTTTAAACCCTAAATTGCTTGATTTAGAAATTACAGAATCGATTCTTCAAAATAAAGAGGAATCAGCAAAAGTATTAAGAGAATTGCGGGAATTTGGGGTAAGCACTTCATTAGATGATTTTGGCACGGGATACTCCTCTTTATCTATTTTAAAAGATCTCCCCATAAATACTATTAAGATGGATAAAAGTTTTATTACTGATCTGTCTAATCAAACGAATCTATCCATGCTCAAAACGATCATAGCTATTGGGACCAACTTGAATCTCAGGGTCATTGCCGAAGGGATAGAGAACGAAGATCAAATACACATTCTAACCCAAAATCAATGTCAAATTGGTCAAGGCTTTCTGTTAGCTAGACCAGCCCCGCCTGATGAAATAGACGTGTTGATGGGGACGGTTCTTGTCAGCACTAGCAACACTGATAAAAGATAAAGACCTCTTTCCACGAGGTCTTTATCTTTTATTTATAATCTAGTAGCACTGAAAAGACTCAATCCGGTCTAAGTCAATGCCGTAATATACCCACATGAATCCAGTCCAACGATAACCTGCTATAGATCGACGGCCTACATATGTCGGGTAAAACCAGAATGCTCGTCTGCCTCTCTCTAACCACACATAGGTAAATTTAAACAAGCATCTCCGTATGGCACCAGGATCTACTGCATAAAGTTGCACTTGACCTTGTGGCTGGCTTTGAGGCACAAATGAAGGTGGTGGAGTCGTTGGAGGTTGTCCTTGACCTTGCCCACCAGGTGAGGGTCCGCTTGGTGGCAATCCAGGTGGATTAAATGGTGGGTTTCCTAGGAATCCTCCTCCTGGAAATTCAGGGAACTCTGGAAATTCAGGGAACCCTCCTTGATTGCCAGGCAACCCTTGAAAATTGCCCCAACCCGGAAAATTTGTAACTCGGCCATAATGATCCGTAAAATCTCCATAATCCTCAAAAGAATTACCAGTTGGCGCACTCAGATTATTCCCGTTGAACAATGGGTAATAAGAAAACGGACTGTGCAATATTTCTCCTCCTCATTCTTTTCTAAGACCTTTCCCTGAAATAGGAAGGTGCTCATTTTAATGTATGGCTAATAGCCTAACGGGGTGATAGTTAAAGACCATCTTACAATGCCCTTTCAACATACTGTTTTTAGTATCTAGTATTTATCCTGCCTCAACCGTCAGCCAACCAAGAAGCAAGCTTCACCAACAAGAATGAAAAATTTAATGTTTTATTTTCATGGGAGCAATACCCCCCACATCAAGTCTTAAGGGAAACGCAAAGAGTAGGTGGGGGATAAACTGCCCGAAAATGTCCGATTGGTTCAAGCCCTTTAGGCCATACCCTTGGGCACTAACAATCAGTGGGGGATGGCCACTGATTGAAGTTTCACTTTATGATCACGAACCAGCCAAAACTATATAAAACTGTATTAATAAAAAAATATAGTGTAAGCGCTTTCTGTATTATGCGATTAAACCACCTATTTTGAATAAGATTAATCATTACAAATCTCTTTTTAGACTATTACAGATAAAATCAACCAGTGATACAGTTGTAAAAAAGTGTTGTCTTTTCTAGAATTTGCTCGTAAAATAGACTATATACAACATTCGGAAAATTGAGACAGTTAATAGCTTAATATGAACCTCAGAACGAAAAATTGAAAGGAGGGAACTAAACATAAAACACTAGACTGTATCACATAGCAAAAAAACAATTCTATGACTCTTTTAAGGAGGTTATCTAATTAGATGAGAAAATCACTCGAATGGATGGTTGGTGGACAACAAGGGGAAGGGGTCGATTCTACAGGAGAATTATTTGCAAAAACTCTAGTGAGACATGGATACTCGGTATCAACTTATAAACAGTTCATGTCCCGAATAAAGGGTGGGAATACGAACTATAAAATCAAAGCGACTGCAGAACGAAATTATTATTCCGGTGACGGTATCGATATTTTGTTATGTCTAGATAAGGAAACTCTTCCGCGCAACGAGTCAACTCTTAACAAAGGAGCCATCGTGATCCAAGAAGGAAAAGAAATCGCAGTTGAGCAAGCCCAAAATCAAGAAGGGATACCTTATACCATTTTTACCGTACCTTTGAAAAAAATAGCAACCGACCTTGGAAATCCTTTAGCGAAAAACATGATCGCGCTCGGAATTAGCGCAGCTTTAGTCGATCTCCCACAACAATCCTTTAATAGTTTAATTGAAGACATTTTCGGTAAAAAGGGAGCCGAAGTCATTAACTCCAACCAGAAAGCCGTAGGGAAAGGTTTTGAGATTACTAACGAAAATGTAGCCGATAAGGTGGAAGGAGTTGTTCCTCCAGTCTTAGAAAAACAGCTCTTCATGTCTGGTAACGAAGCAACAGGATTTGGGAGTTTAATGGCCGGATGTCGATTCCTTAGTGCTTATCCGATTACACCAGCTAGTGAAATCATGGAATGGCTGTCCGCAGAACTCCCAAAGGTAGGCGGAACCGTCATGCAAGTCGAAGATGAAATCGCAGGAATTTGTTTTGCAATTGGAGCAAGCTACTCAGGAACAAGAGCCATGACCTCTACTTCAGGACCCGGACTAAGCCTAAAAACTGAGGCTATGGGCCTGGCAGGTATGAGTGAAGTGCCGATCGTTATCGTCAACTCCCAACGTGGAGGGCCATCCACTGGGTTGCCAACAAAACACGAACAAAGCGACATATTCCATATGATTTTTGGAAGTCACGGCGAAATCCCAAGAATCGTACTGTCACCTGCGACTATTGAAGATGCCTTTTATGCCGCCGCAGAAGCCTTCAACCTAGCTGAAATCTATCAATGTCCAGTTCTGATCGCACTAGATCTCGGCTTATCTATGAACAAAATGACCATTCCATCCTTTGATGGAACTCGAGTTGCAATCGATCGTGGAAAACTTTTAACCGACGAAGAAGCCAAGAACTACAACGAAACACACTTCAAACGCTATCGTCTAACAGAAGACGGCATCTCACCAAGACCACTTCCAGGAATGCCACATGCCATACACACCACAAGCTCCAACGAACACGATGAAAGCGGCTATATATCCGAAGACCCAAAAAACCGTGTCCAAATGATGCGCAAACGTTTAGAAAAAATTAGACACGCAATGCTAGAAACTCCGTTTAAGTACCGTCCTGGCCAAGGGGATGGCAGTGCCGACGAGTTCGTGCTCATTGGTATGGGGTCAACCTATGGCGCGTTAGAGGAGGCTGTAGCGCAACTGAATGAAGAAGGCGTATTGAGTGCCTCCCATTTGCACATTCAGCAACTTTATCCATTGCCACTTGATCAATTGGAGCCACTTTTGGCAGGGAAAACAGTCATTACGGTAGAGAACAATTATAACGGACAATTGTTGCAGTTGTTGAAGCAGTATATACCTATTCATAATCAGGCCAAAGCAATTACACAGTATGACGGAAATCCGTTTACAGTTCGTTCCATAGTTCAGCAAGTGAAGGAGATGGTAGCATGGCAACATTAAAAGATTTACGAGGGGATCAGCCTACATGGTGTCCAGGTTGTGGTCATTTCAGTATTATGACGGGGATTCAAAAGGCGATTATTCAGCTGGGATATGAGCCCCATGAATTTGCGTTAGTCTCCGGAATAGGTTGTTCAGGAAAAGTGTCTGAGTATGTGAGGACGAACGGATATCATACCATACACGGTCGTTCCATCCCTGTGGCACAAGGTGTCAAGATGGGGAATCCCGATTTAAAGGTTATCGCATCTGGTGGTGATGGGGATGGTTATGGAATTGGTCTTGGGCATTTCATTCATGCCTCCCGTCGTAATTTGGATATCACTTATATTGTTATGGACAACAATATTTATGGATTAACGAAAGGGCAAACCTCTCCTCGAAGTGAGCATGGATTTGTTACAAAAACAACAGCGGACGGTAATAAGGAGTATCCTGTAGATCCAATTACAACATCCATTGCCAATGGGGCAACTTTTGTCGGCCAGGCGTTTTCGGGTAATATTAAACAAATGGTTTCTATTATTGAACGTGCCATTGAACATAAGGGCTTTAGTCATGTGAATGTTTACAGCCCATGTGTCACTTTCAATAAAATTAACACCTACGAATTTTATAAAGAGAATCTAGTGGAAATTGATGAGCCATTTGTAGACCGTTCAGCAGCAATCGCTAAAATTCGAGAAGAACGCGGCCTAGTCACTGGAGTCCTTTACGAAGAAGAACGAGCCGACTACCAAGAACAACTCGGAATCGACTTCGACATGCAATCCACCCAAAACGGAAGCATGAACCAAGAACTCCTCCAAACCATCCAAGCAAAATTTCAATAGTGTTGGTAGGGACGGTTCTCACCAACACACCCAAACCTTGATATGACGGCATTTCACCATTTTGAAGCGTGTTGGTAGGGACGGTTCCGACCAGCACGCTTCTTATTTTTTTGCAAATGTTTCACATTATCTACCATTAAAAGTGGTGAATTTTGTTAGAAAGTATTATATGATAGATTTGTTTCCAACTATCATTTGCACCCCTTTTCTTAAACCACGTAATTTCCACGTCGACTCAACTCTATCCTCCACTCCACACTTCTTACTGTTAGGAGATCCGAACAACCACCCAGCGCACCCAACACAGGCCACGCACCCAACACAGGCGCGCAACCAACACAGGCCACGCACCCAACACAGGCCACGCACCCAACACAGGCTGTGCACCCAACACAGGCCACGCACCCAACACAGGCCACGCAACCAACACAAATAGCCTAACCCAGCACACCCAACCAACGCACCAACCCAACTCAATCAAAGAAACCACAACAAAGAGCATTCCCCCATTATCTAACTCATTTTTTACTTCAAAATTTTTCAAAAAACTAAATAGGTAGGTGAATCAATGACTCGATCTGCAAGAATTAAAAGTAAATCCGGCATTTATCATGTAATTCTTAGAGGTGCCAACAGGCAAGAAATTTTTCATGATGATGAGGACCGCATGAAATTCCTTCGAATTATGGGGAGATATAAGAAGGAATTTGAGTTACATTTTTATGCTTGGTGCCTAATGAACAACCATATTCACCTCTTGATGAAGGAGGGGAATGAGTCGATTTCTGACACTATGAAGAGGATTGGTGTTTGCTACGTTTCCCACTATAATTGGAAATACAAAACGTCCGGCCATCTCTTTCAAGATCGATTTAGGAGTGAAGCTGTTGAAAGTGAGCGCTATTTACTGGAGGTTATTCGGTATATCCATCAAAATCCGGTGAAGGCGGAGATGGTTGAATTTCCTGATGATTGGCGGTGGAGCAGTTGCCAGGGCTATTATGGGAAAGCTGAAGCGATAAGGGGGATTTTGGATGGAGAGTGGATCCTCTCCATGTTTTCGGATAGAAAACCTATTGCGAGAAAAAGATTTATGGAATTCAACAGTCAGAGAACGGCAGAGCAGTGCTTGGAAGATGAAGCTCCACGAAAAAGAAGAACCGATGATGAGGCTCGTGAGACAATAGTTCGGCTCATATCCCCTACCAAAATTCCTCATGTAAAAGTTCTATCAAAAGAGGAAAGAGATAACTTGTTATTCAAAATCACAACACATTCTGGACTTCCTCTAGTTCAAATTGGTAGAATCCTTGGAATATCTCCCAGTCTAGTTTCAAAAATCAAAAAAAATAAAATGATTTAGTTTAGTGTATTTGAAAGAGATTGAAAGGACTGAAAACCTTTATGAAACCTCAATTTTCACGGTGAGAACCGTCCCCACCAACACGGGCACCAGCAAAGTATTAGAAGGAAGGGATACTCATCCTGAAGTGGCTCCTCATCCGCAGCTTCCAGACGATACACGCTTGTGGGCAGCCCTCCAATCGGTAAGTGGCGGAACTTGGCGAGGAAGCGTCTATGACACGGATCGAATTTTGGAAGTTTTAGAAGCGGGAATGAAGGCATTAGCGAACCGCTAAAGAGTAAAAAGTGAAAAAAAAAAGATTCCTCATTTTGCTTTTGAGGAATCTTTTTTTATACAAGATAAGAAAGCAAATTTGTCTAGCTCCAGCGAAAAAGCATCATCGAGTGATCTTCGAAGTTTTTGCCCCGAGTAATCGCACGAAGGAAAGCGACTTAGAGCTTCTTCGCATAAACAAGCGCTTTTCTTATTTCGAGGGACAATGGTACTATCTAAATCATCAGATCAATGATTCAAAAAAGCATGAAAACGGAAAAAAGTTTCTTTTACAAGAATGATTTTAAATTTAAGTGGAATACTTCAGTTATATTCGAAAATCTAATCTTTTCAATGAGTGTGTTGGTGAGAACCGTCCCTACTAACACGTTACAAGTGTCATATGATGAGAATGACAGATGTGTCTTTTTTGGTTTGGTTAAAACACATACGATGGTAGTAGCTTACATTAACTTTTGTTGAATGCTATATTGGGAAATGGGGTATTGTGTTGAGTGAACATGGATTGAAAATTGGGAATATGAAACCGAAGTATCCAATTGTCCAAGGAGGCATGGGAGTTGGGATATCGCTTAGTAAACTAGCTGCGGCGGTAGCAAATGCTGGTGGAATTGGAACCATATCAGGAACGGGGATTTCCGTAGAAGAATTAAGGTTTCATATAAGAAAAGCAAGAGAACTTACAAATAATAAAGGATACATTGGAGTAAATGTACTTTTTGCCATGAATGATTTTGCTGAGAAAATGAAGGTAGCTATGGAAGAAAAGGTAGATTTCATTGTTTCAGGTGCTGGAATTTCTAGAGATATGTATGCGTGGGGTCGTGAATATGATGTGCCTGTCATTTCTATTGTTTCCTCTGCGAAACTTGCGCGACTATCTGAAAGGTTGGGAGCGGCTGCTGTCGTTGTAGAAGGACATGAAGCAGGAGGGCATCTAGGGACAGATCGCCCACTTTTTGATATTTTACCTGAGGTGACAAAAGTGGTAAACATCCCTGTCATAGCAGCTGGAGGAATTTTAACTGGGGAAGATGTTGCGAAAGCTTTCCGTTTGGGAGCATCTGGTGTGCAAATGGGTACACGATTTGTTGCAAGTGAAGAATGTGATGCACCAAATTCATTCAAACAAAAATATGTGGATGCGAAGAAAGAAGATACGGTTCTGGTTAAAACTACCGTGGGTCTTCAAGGGAGAGCGATCAAAAACAAATTCATAGAAAAAATCAGTGATGGAAGCAAGCTAAAAATCACAAAGTGTTATGACTGTTTGAAAAACTGCTCCTACCAATTCTGCACCTTAGACTCTCTATTTAAATCAATGGAAGGAGACGTTGAGGACGGACTCGTGTTTTCCGGAGCGCGTGTGCACGAAATTAAACAAATCATACCTGTAAAGCAAATTATAGAGGGAATAATCTCAGAATGGCAAAGTGTTAGTGGGGACGGTTCGCAAATAAAAAAAGCTGTCGTATCATAATGTTAATAGATAACGAAAATAACCTCCTGTGTAACAGGAGGTTATTTATATAATGTTTATTTTGGTTTGGACTATAAAAATCCACCATTTGTGTTGGTGAGAACCGTCCCTACCAACACGCTAAATGACTACTCCTCCGTCTACGCTAAGGACTGTGCCTGTAATGAAACGGGCTTCATCGGAGGCTAGAAAAGCGTAGGCGTTTGCGATGTCTTCTGGAAGTCCTAGGTCACCAAGGACGGATTTTCCTTTCATCATATCAAGTACTTTGTCTGGCATTTTTTCTGTCATTGGGGTCATTATAAATCCTGGTGCTACTGCATTCACGCGAATTTTATTTTTACCAAGCTCTTTTGCCCAGCTCTTCGTCATACCTATTACGCCCCATTTAGTTGCAGCGTAGTTTGTCTGGCCAAAGTTGCCGTATAATCCAACAACAGAAGATGCATTCAAAATGACTCCGCCGTTTTGCTCCTTCATTACCTTAGCTGCAGCTTGACCCACATTGAATACACCTTTCAAGTTAACATCAATGACACGATCCCATTGTTCCTCTGTCATCTTTACTAAAGTTGAATCAGCAGTAATTCCTGCATTGTTTACTACTACATCGATACGACCATATTGATCAACTACTTTTTGAATTAATTCACTTACTTGTTCGCGGTCTGCTACATTTGAAACAATTCCGATTGCTTTCCCGCCTGCTGTTGTAATTTCATCTACAGTCTTATTGATATCGCTTTCATTTACATCAGTAACAACTACAATTGCCCCCTCAGAAGCAAATTTTTCCGCTGTTGCTGCGCCGATACCACGACCTCCACCAGTGATAATGGATACTTTATTTTCCAATCTCATCAAATAGCCCTCCTAAAATATAAATCTATTAATATATATGCAAAATTCGTGCCAATAAAGTCCCTAACAAAAATTAATTTTGCGATGCGCTTATAGTGAATGTCTTTAGTTGCCCCTACGCAAATAGAAAAGTTTTAGACTATCTATCTGACCAACGCTAATCTACCTAATAGGCTGTCGTTTTTTAGATCAGTGTACAAATTTCATACACTTTCAAATTGAGGAATATATAAAACACTTACATTCCTTGGTTCTTATTCTTGGTACATTTTTTGCATGATTAAGATTAGAAAAAAAGAGGAGGTACAAATGAAGTGAGAGAAGTAGTTATTGCTAGTGCAGTTCGAACACCGGTAGGCAGCTTTGGTGGAGTTCTTAGAGATGTATCCGCCATAGACCTTGGTGTGGCAGCAGCAAAAGAAGCGATGAAACGAGCCAACATCCAACCGGACCTCATTGATGAAGTACTAGTAGGTAATATTTTGTCTGCAGGATTGGGTCAAAATGTGGCTAGGCAGATCGCTATTCATGCAGGAATTCCAGAAACAACACCTGCGATGACCATCAACAAGCTTTGTGGGTCCGGGTTGCGTACCGTGAGTATGGG
The DNA here is from genome assembly GCA_040191315.1 of Bacillaceae bacterium S4-13-56. Taxonomy (NCBI): domain Bacteria; kingdom Bacillati; phylum Bacillota; class Bacilli; order Caryophanales; family Bacillaceae; species Bacillaceae bacterium S4-13-56. The sequence continues at coordinate 63,967 of JAWJLM010000017.1, forward strand.
AGCACAATTTATCATGCTTGGAGATGCTGATGTTATTGTGGCTGGTGGAGTAGAAAGTATGAGCAATGCCCCCTATCTATTACCAAATGCGCGATGGGGATATCGCATGGCTGACGGGAAAATTGTGGACAGCATGATTAATGATGCTTTAATAGATGCCTTCAATGGCATACACATGGGAATCACAGCTGAAAATATCGCCGAGCAATGGGGATTGACTAGAGAAGAGCAGGACCAATTTGCAGCTGCTAGTCAACAAAAGGCAGAAAAAGCTCAAAAAGAAGGGCGCTTTAAAGAGGAGATTGTGCCTATTGAAGTTCCGCAGCGTAAGGGCGATCCTATTATTGTCGATGAAGACGAGTATCCAAAACATGGAACCACTGCAGAGAAACTCGCTAAGCTCCGTCCAGCCTTCAAAAAGGATGGAACGGTGACAGCGGGAAATGCTTCAGGAATCAACGATGGAGGAGCTATGGTCGTCCTCATGTCACGTGAAAAAGCAGATGAATTAGGAATAAAGCCTATTGCTGTAATAAAATCTTACGGTTCAGCTGCCCTTGATCCGAAAATTATGGGCTATGGCCCTGTTCCAGCTTCTAAGAAGGCACTTGAGCGTGCGGGACTAACCGTTGCTGATCTTGATTTAATTGAAGCAAACGAAGCATTTGCCGCTCAATCCTTAGCGGTTGTAAAAGACTTAGAGCTTGATCCGGAAAAAGTAAATGTAAATGGTGGAGCCATTGCCATTGGCCACCCTGTTGGAGCATCTGGAACACGGATTTTAGTTACCTTACTTTATGAAATGATGAGGCGTGATGCGAAACGTGGACTTGCCACTTTATGTATTGGTGGAGGACAGGGAGTTGCCTTAGTAGTTGAGAGACCTTAAGCAGAAAGTATTTTACATCAACGTTATATGGGATTTAAGTGTGTTTTAATATAAGGAAGGGAGCTGATTCTTATTCCACACATTACAATTAATGATTACAAGTTGTTTTATGAGGAGTTCGGAAATTTAGAGTCAAAAGAAACCATCGTTTTTTTTAATGGGGTTATGACATCGACTAGTAGTTGGTATGGTTATTATCCTGTGTTTGAAAAACTAGGCTATCGTATTCTACTGCATGATTTTAAGGGGCAAATTGGATCGGATAAACCTAAAGGTCCTTATACTTTCAATGAACATGCTCAAGATGTGAAGCATTTGATTGACCATCTTGGTATTGAAAAGGTGCACTTAGTCGGTACTTCCTATGGGAGTCAGGTTGCCATGAAATTTGCCGTTCACCATCCTGAAGCAGTAGCCAGCCTTACCATCATTGATGGAGCTAGTGAAATTGATGAAACCAGCCGTCTGTTTGTGGAAGGATGGAAGTACTTAGCCATGCAGAAAAAAGGAGAAGAATTTTTTTGGGGTGCTGTTCCTTCCCTTTATTTTAATGATTTTGTTGCTTCAAATAAGCCATTCTTAGAAGAACGTGCAACTAGTTTGAATGAGATTGATGAAAGCTTTTTTGATGGCCAAACTTATCTATATGATACTTTTGTTCAAGACTCAAATTTCACGGAAGAACTTGAGAAAATCCAATGTCCATCTCTAGTTATTTGGGGAGAGCAAGATCTTTTAACGCCTAGAAAATTCTCTGAAATCCTTGTAGAAAATATAGCTGACACAGAATTTGTTATTGTTCCGAACAGCGGTCATGTTACTATTTTTGAGCAACTAGAAACGGTGAGAACATTGATGCTAGGCTTTGTTGTAAAACATAGCTCTATATTTTAGAAAACTCGCCTTAAGGGCAAAGTTTTCTGATAGTATCTTAATAAATTTAGTCGGTTGATAGTATAAGTCAAACTAAGTCTTGCACTACAGAATAAAAGGGATTCTTGAAAGCGTATTTTGCTTTCAAGAATCCCTTTAACAATAAACAAAGTTTTTTTAATAGTATCGAAATTTATAAATTGCAGTAATAAAATCGTATTCCCTATTTTGAAAGATAATAAAGTATAAAATTTGTCTAGCTCCAGCGAAGAAGCTTCATCGAGTAATCTTCTAAGTTTTTGACCCGAGTAAGGAAAGCTACTTAGAGTTTCTTCACAGAAACAAGTGCTTTTCTTGTTTCGAGGGGCGCCTGCGCTTTTCTTAACAGATAGGAAATCATTATGGCTCGCTTCGCGGAGCCACCATCTACCATGAAAATGGATTCCTAATCAAATAAGGAGTATAAATCTTGTTCATCTTTGGGAATACCTTTAATAACAATATGACCAGGTCGAAATATACATTGGTGGATCCTGAAAAAGGATACCCTGCATAAGAAACGGGTTGTGCCGATATAGAAGTAGCATCTATTGTGACTTGATCACGTATACAAAAGTTTTGCAGGGTCTGTTTTCATACAAAAGTATAAACTTTCCTATCTGCATAAGTGCAACAAAGGCATTCGCCACAAAGGCTTGGCGAATGCCAAGTTTTCTAATAGAAATAATATTAAATTAATCTTTAATTGTGGGCTGTTCTGAAAGTATTTT
>JAWJLM010000018.1 GCA_040191315.1 Bacillaceae bacterium S4-13-56
AAATAATATTAAATTAATCTTTAATTGTGGGCTGTTCTGAAAGTATTTTTAGTCAATATCTCCTGAAATTGCGGACGCTTTTTCTTACACCATAGTGACGAAATTGCATGTTTATGTGACGCTTTTTCTAAAGACAGTTGTCTTATGTGTTAACCGCCCTCGTTGAGTGACAATAGCTTGGTTTGAGTGAAGACCCCAACCCTAAAACCCACCCCCCCATCCCGCCATGTCAATTGCGTGTCCAACATCACCCAGCCAGTTTCTACCTTGACACATATATTTTATTTTGTGCATCATAAGGTAGATGAAGCCCAAAACTAAAAG
>JAWJLM010000019.1 GCA_040191315.1 Bacillaceae bacterium S4-13-56
AAACTCATGTCATCTTATTCAGTTTTTAGGGTGCAAGAAATAAGGTTCGCAGACATCCTGTGGCAACGTCTGCATGACCCACATCTTGTGGGAATTTGTCTGGTGGTAATGGCGAAGAGGGCACACCCGTTCCCATGCCGAACACGGAAGGTAAGCTCGTCAGCGCCGATGGTAGTTGGGGCATTGCCCCTGCCAGAGTAGGACGTCGCCAGGCTAAAAGAAAAGGATGGTTTCTCCATGGAGAGATCATCCTTTTTCGTTTTGATTTTTTTTTATCAATTTAAGTTAGCGCTTAACCATGAAAATGAGCACCTAAACAGAAGTTTTAGCACCCAAATCCGAATGGTTGTATTAAATTAATGATTTTAGAGAATTTACTTATCACTTAATGAACTAATTCATCACCCAAATAGGGTTAGCGGCACTCAATTAAGGATCGTAGCACTTATTCTTATATAACAGCACTATCCCTCCCAAAACCGTCACGCAAATCAAGGGTTTTAGCACTTAAATTTCTGAAACTGTCACCCAATGAATCAAATCGTCACTCAAGCTAAAAGATTAGCACCCAACCACCACATTTAGCACCCAACCCAAACAATAAAAGAAAATGAATGAAAAACGGCTGTCACTCAATGCCCCAGTTCGCCACCCAAAAAAGCCTAGCAGCAATTTAGTAAGAATGGCAGTATTTAAACTTAAACTCAAGGATAAACCCAGTTGGGCTACAAATTAAGAATCGTGGTACTCATCAGAAAGAAAAAACTATTCTTCCAACAACCACATTACCATAACCATTTTTGGATAATTAACCAAAATCATGAATAAAGAAGTTTGAGCATAATCTTTTAAAGGAAAGTATATACTCATAGTCATACAATGATAAAGAGAACCTCTAGGGGGAGTTTAGTATTGAATATTTCTTATTTTATCAATGATGATTTTTGGATAATGGCCATTAGAATAATAATTGCAGCTTTACTAGGTGGGATAATTGGATTTGAAAGAGAACTAAATAATCATGATGCAGGACTTAGAACGCATATACTTGTTGCGGTAGGATCATGTTTAATGATGCTCCTTTCCCTATTTGGGTTTTCTCCATATTTAAATGATCATGAGAATATTCGATTTGATCCTGCTCGGATTCCCTCCTATGTAATTAGTGGAATTGGGTTTTTAGGTGCTGGAACAATTATGGTCCATGGTGTAACCATTAGAGGTTTAACAACTGCAGCTTCTATTTGGACAGTTGCCGGGTTAGGTTTAATTATAGGAGCAGGAATGTATCCAGCTGCTATATTAACAACTATCGTAATTTTATTAAGCTTAGTGTTTTTAAATCGAATAGAATCTGTTGTTACTCGTAAGAGAAATAATAAATTTGTTAGGTTAAAAATAAGGAATGAGGTAAAAATCACAGAAATTTTATCCATCTTTGAAAGAATGGATATTTCTGTTCGTAAGATTAGAGTAGAGCGTGAGAGTGCAGAGGAAAGAGATGTAGTTATTGAGCTTGATGCTGAACAATCCCTATATAACAGCAAGATACTTGATGAATTAATGAACTTGAAAAATGTAGGTGTTGAATTTGAGCATCATTAGTCGTAAATTTGTATACTATAAACAAATATAGATAAAAAGCTGATTGGGTGGTGAATACTCAGGAATAGATGTACAATAAAACAGAATGTTAAATGGAGAGAGGAAGACTTATCATGCCTGATACAACTGGAGAAACTTTGCATTCTGGTAAAGAAAAAATATGGACAAAAGATTTTATCTTAATTTGTTTTTCTAACTTTTTTATTTTTTTAGGGTTCCAAATGACTTTACCTACTATTCCTTTATTTGTCGAACATTTGGGTGGGAATGATCAATTAATTGGTATGGTAGTAGGAATATTTACATTTTCAGCCCTTCTTTTACGACCATTTGCAGGACATGCATTGGAATCGAAAGGAAGAGGCTTCGTTTATTTAACTGGACTTATTATATTTGTTTTATCTGTTAGTTCCTTTGGATTTGCCATGGGCATTTGGCTTTTGCTTTTATTAAGGATCATTCAAGGGGTAGGCTGGGGATTCTCAACAACAGCAGCTGGAACAATTGCTACGGACCTTATTCCACCAAAAAGACGTGGAGAAGGCATGGGATACTATGGGCTTTCAGGGAACCTTGCTTTAGCTCTCGGTCCGACTCTCGGGCTAGCCTTAGCAGGTTTTTTGTCATTTCAATATCTTTTTATAATTTGTGGAGCCTTGGGACTAATAGCATTTTTGTTAGCTTCCAAAATTCGCTATAAGAAAGTAGAACAAAATCCTGAAAAGACGACTCCGCTTAAATTTGATATTTATGAAAAAAGCGCATTAAAGCCATCTTTTCTATTATTTTTCATTACAGTAACTTTTGGTGGGATAGCATCTTTCTTGCCACTTTATGCAGTTCAAAAGGATATTGCAGGAATTGAGTTGTATTTCTTGTTTTATGCTTTAGCGCTTATGTTATCACGTACTTTTGCTGGGAAGATCTATGATAGTAAAGGGCATCAAGCCATCTTCATCCCCGGTACAATTCTAATTCTTATTGCTATGCTTTTACTTTCGTGGTTACCTAATAGTTATATCCTGTATCTTGCAGCAATTGTTTATGGATTAGGATTTGGTACTATACAACCTGCGCTTCAAGCTTGGGCTATAGAACAGGCGCCACAAAACCGAAAAGGTATGGCTAACGCTACATTTTTTTCCTTTTTTGACTTAGGAGTAGGAGTAGGCGCCATTTTATTTGGCCAGATTGGACATTGGTTTGGGTATGGGACCATTTATTTAGCAGGTGCATTATCAGTATCCTTGGCTATAATTTTCTATATTTATTTCCTTTTAAAAGATCGTGTTATCTCTAAATCAGTGTAGGACAAAAAAGAAGTTGGAAGCATTTTAACGGGTTCCGTTTAGGTGATCTCGCTTAAAAACACAAACGCATTCTCGTTTTTTTCGATATTACTAAGAAAAGCACTTGTTTCTGCGAAGTAGCGCTATGTAGCTTTCCTTACTCAGGAAAAAACTACGAAGATTACTCGATGATGATTTTTCGCTGGAGCTAGATGAATTTTATACTTTCTTATCTGGGTACAAAAAAGCAGGCCCCAATTGGAGCCTGCTTATTATAAAGACGTTGATCTTTATACTTTTTGGACGTTTGATGCTTGAGGGCCTCTTTGTCCTTCTTCGATGTCGAAAGAAACCTCTTGTCCTTCTTCTAACGTTTTATATCCATCACCTTCAATAGCAGAGAAGTGTACGAATACGTCGTCTCCACCCTCTCTTTCAATAAATCCAAAACCTTTTTCACTGTTAAACCATTTTACTTTTCCATGTTCCACTTTTGTGCCTCCTAGTGCATAATGCATAATATTGCAATTTTATCTTGCATTGTTAGTATTACCACTATGTCTCGTTTTTAAACGAGAAAATTCGTAATTTATTTATCTTGGGTGACGATCGGTAGTATTCCATCTCAAATCTTAAGTAAAAAAGAAAAGAGTAGACAGGATTATTCAAGGGACTTTAGGTTATACCCTTGAGCGCTCCACTGATTGTAGTTTCGCTTTTTGGCGCAAAAGGTAAAGAAAAGTAATCATTTGTCATATATTTTTCCTTATAGAATAGACAAAAAAAGTCAATCCTATTTTCAAGCAGAATGTTTGCAGGTGAACTATTAAGAGGTATAATAAAGTATATAGTCAAAGATGGTCAAAGTCAGATAAGGAGGAGGCCATGCGAAATATCTCTGATGTTATTGAAGCCTATTTAAAAAAAGTGTTAGAGTCCAGTCAAAGTGATGTAATTGAAATTAAAAGGTCTGAAATAGCTGATCAATTTCAGTGTGTACCTTCGCAAATAAATTATGTGATTAATACCCGCTTTACTGTGGAAAAAGGATATATAGTAGAAAGTAAGCGTGGAGGTGGGGGTTATATTCGGATTATTCGTGTGAAACATCAGGATAAAGCCCATTTAATTAATCACTTAATGGAATTAATTAACGGTTCTATTGCTCAACAGTCTTCTGAAGATATAATTCATCGACTCTTGGAAGAAGGAATAATTACAAATCGAGAGGCGAGGCTCATGTTGGTGGTGTTGGATCGAACAGTAATATCCGTACAATTACCATTAAGAGATGAGCTACGGGCCAGAATGCTATTGGCCATGCTTTCAACACTAAAATATAAACAATAAATCCTTTGGTTAAGGGGGAAGGAAAATGGAATGCAATGAGTGCCATGAACGCCCTGCGACAATCCATTTCACCCAGATTGTAAATGGCAAGAAGAAAGAAATACATGTATGTGAAAAATGCGCATTAGATAAGGGTTATGTATCGAACGATGAGAGTATGTTTTCCCTTCATCATCTGTTGTCTGGATTATTTCATATGGACTCTAGTCAGGTCGAGGAAAGCTCTGATTCTACATCTAAATCAGAAATTCCTACTTGTAAGCATTGCGGCTTAACCTTTGACGAATTTAGGAGAATTGGGAAGTTTGGTTGTGCTCATTGTTATGAGGAGTTCGATGAACATCTAAATCCAATATTAAGGCGTGTTCATAGTGGAAACACAAAACATGAAGGGAAAATCCCCAAAAGAGTGGGAGGAAATCTTCATTTAAAACGAGAAATAGAGGAAAAGAAAGCCCTTCTCCAATCCTTAGTAGAAAAAGAAAGATTTGAGCAGGCTGCTCAGGTAAGGGATGAAATACGTTTGATTGAACAGTCACTTCAAACTAATGGTGAGGAGGGAAAGTAAGATGTCCTTGCAGCAATTTATGAATCAGGCGATTAGCCCTTGGATGCAAGAGGAAGGTCCAGATAGTGATATTGTCTTAAGCAGTCGGATACGATTAGCGCGTAATTTTGCTCAGGTTCCATTTCCAATGATTGCTTCTGATAAAAACTTAGAAAAAATACTCGATTTTTTTAAACAAGAATATGAGAAGCAGTCCTTTCTTGGATATAGAAATTTTGAGCTTGTTCAAATGAAGGATCTAAAACCGATCGAGAAACGGGTATTAGTAGAAAAGCATCTCATCAGTCCTTTATTAACGGACCACTCGGAGCATAGTGCGGTTTTGATCTCACAAAATGAACAAGTTTCAATCATGATTAATGAAGAAGATCATTTACGCATACAATTGTATTTCCCAGGCTTTCAATTAGAGAAGGCTTTAACTCAAGCATCTGAAATTGACGATTGGCTCGAGGAAAAAATCAATTATGCCTTTGATGAAAAAAGAGGATACTTAACAAGTTGTCCAACGAATGTGGGAACTGGTTTAAGAGCATCCGTGATGATGCATCTTCCTGCTTTAGTGATCACGCAACAAATGAATCGCATAGTACCGTCGATCAACCAGCTAGGATTAGTGGTAAGAGGGATTTATGGAGAGGGCAGTGAAGCTTTAGGAAATATATTTCAGATCTCCAACCAAATTACCCTAGGTAAATCGGAAAAAGATATTGCGGAAGACCTTCAAAGTGTAGTGAAGCAACTTATTGAACAAGAGAGAAACGCGCGTCATATTTTAATGAGTAAGTCGGGAATACAGCTGGAAGACCGAATCTTCCGTTCTTATGGCGCGTTAGAGCACAGTCGTATAATGGAGTCGAAAGAAGCATCCAAGTGTATTTCTGATGTGCGATTAGGGATTGATCTCGGATTACTTAAAAATGTATCTAGAAGTATATTAAATGAATTGATGACATTAACTCAGCCCGGCTTCTTGCAGCAGTTTGCAAAAAAATCATTGACACCAGAAGAAAGAGATATACGAAGAGCACAATTAATCCGTGAACGATTACATTTAGAGAAAAGTGATTAATAGGAGGGATTTGGTATGATGTTTGGACGATTTACAGAACGTGCACAAAAGGTATTAGCTCTAGCGCAAGAAGAAGCAGTTCGACTTGGCCATAATAATATTGGTACCGAACATATTTTGTTAGGGCTTGTACGAGAAGGAGAAGGCATTGCTGCTAAAGCACTCAATGCTTTAGGGTTGGAAGCAGATAAAATTCAAAAAGAAGTGGAAGAATTAATTGGAAATGGTGACCAAGTCTCTCAAACCATTCACTATACACCAAGAGCAAAGAAGGTCATAGAGCTTTCCATGGATGAAGCACGTAAGCTTGGTCATTCCTATGTAGGTACGGAGCATATTTTGCTTGGATTAATCCGTGAAGGAGAAGGTGTTGCTGCAAGGGTATTAAATAACCTCGGGGTTAGCCTAAACAAAGCCCGTCAACAGGTTCTTCAATTACTTGGAAGCAATGAATCGAGTTCAAATTCGAATGGGGCAGGCGCAAGGCAGGCTACGAACGCTAACACACCAACCTTAGATTCATTAGCTAGAGATTTAACTGCAATTGCCAAAGAGGGGAATATTGACCCCGTTGTCGGCCGAAGCAAAGAGATCGAAAGAGTGATTCAAGTGCTAAGTCGTCGTAGAAAAAACAACCCCGTATTAGTTGGGGAACCTGGTGTTGGTAAAACAGCGATTGCAGAGGGATTGGCTCAACAGATTGTTAATAATGAAGTACCGGAGATTCTGCGAGATAAGCGAGTTATGACCTTGGATATGGGTACAGTAGTTGCTGGTACAAAATATCGAGGTGAGTTTGAGGACCGATTGAAAAAGGTGATGGAGGAAATTCGCCAAGCAGGGAACATTATTCTATTTATAGATGAGCTTCACACTTTAATAGGTGCTGGTGGAGCTGAAGGGGCTATTGATGCATCCAATATTCTAAAGCCGTCCTTAGCACGAGGGGAACTTCAATGTATTGGTGCTACTACCCTTGATGAATATAGAAAGTATATTGAAAAGGACGCAGCATTAGAGCGTCGTTTCCAACCTATTCAAGTGGATGAACCGAATATCGAGGAATCTATTCAAATTTTAGAAGGCTTACGTGACCGCTACGAGGCACACCATCGTGTAAGTATAACAGATGAAGCGATTGATCAAGCGGTCAAACTATCTGACCGATATATCTCGGATCGATTTTTGCCGGATAAGGCAATCGATTTAATTGATGAAGCGGCTTCTAAAGTACGTCTTCGTTCATACACTGCTCCTCCAAACTTGAAAGAATTAGAATCCAAACTTGAGGAGATTCGTAAGGAGAAGGATGCCGCTGTTCAGAGTCAAGAGTTTGAAAAAGCTGCTTCTCTTAGAGATACAGAACAGCGTCTTCGTGATGAGCTAGAGCAGACTCAAAACAAATGGAAAGAAAAGCAAGGCCAAGAAAATTCTGAAGTAACAGTGGAAGATATCGCTTCTATTGTATCTAGTTGGACCGGAGTCCCTGTTTCCAAACTAACAAAGGCAGAAGGAGAAAAGTTATTAAACTTAGAAGAGGTTCTTCACAGTCGGGTGATAGGTCAGGAAGAGGCAGTGAAATCTATTTCGAAAGCGATTCGTCGCGCGCGAGCCGGGTTAAAAGATCCAAAGAGACCAATCGGATCATTTATTTTCCTAGGACCTACAGGAGTTGGGAAAACAGAACTTGCACGTGCTTTAGCTGAAGCTATGTTTGGTGAAGAGGACGCTATGATTCGCATTGATATGTCAGAATACATGGAAAAGCACTCTACTTCAAGGCTAGTTGGGTCACCTCCTGGATATGTAGGATATGAGGAAGGTGGGCAACTTACCGAAAAAGTAAGAAGAAAACCATATTCAGTTATTTTATTAGATGAAATTGAAAAGGCTCATCCTGAAGTGTTTAATATTCTTCTTCAAGTACTAGAAGATGGACGCTTGACTGATTCTAAAGGCAGAACGGTTGATTTTAGAAATACGGTGTTAATCATGACTTCTAATGTAGGGGCCAACGAGTTAAAACGAAACAAGTATGTTGGATTTACTTTAGGTGATGAAGAGCAGGGTTATAAAGATATGAAGGATAAGGTAATGACTGAATTGAAAAAGTCCTTCCGTCCAGAATTCTTAAACCGAATTGACGAGACCATTGTCTTCCATTCTTTGGAAAAAAATACCATGAAAGAAATTGTAACATTGATGGCAGACCAGTTGAAGAAACGTTTAAAAGAACAAGAAATCGAAATCACTTTAACAGATAAAGCTATTGAGAAAATCGCAAATGAAGGCTTTGATCCCGAATATGGAGCTCGTCCTTTACGTAGATCTATTCAAAAGAACGTAGAAGATTTACTTTCGGAGGAATTACTTAAGGATAATGTTCATAAAGGAGAGCACATTACCATTGATGTAAATGATAAGGGAGAATATGTTATAGCTTCTACGGAGGTTGCTAAATAATCGGAAGGATTTTCCTTCCGATTTTTTAATAGTATCCGCTATTTATGAGTTGAAGTGAAAATGGGATTCCCATTTTGAAAGATAGTAAAGTATAAAATCTGTCTAGCTCCAGCGAAAAAGCAACATCGAGTAATCTTCAAAGTTTTTTCCCCCGATCAAGGGCGCTTGCGCTTTTCTTAAAAGATAAGAAAAGTATAAAACTTTCCTATTTGCATAAGTGCAACTAAGACATTCGCCACAAAGGCTTGGCGAATGCCAAGTTTTCTAATAAAAAATAATGATTTTTAGCATTTTTTTTGCAACGTTTTACAACATTCAAACGTTATACTAAAAGAGGAGCTTATAAAATAGTTTTAAAGCAAGTCCCTGCTCTTAAAAAGGAGAGGTAAAATGGCAAAAGTAAAAACAAAATATGTCTGTCAGGAATGTGGCTATGAATCTCCTAAATGGATGGGGAAATGTCCTGGATGCCATGAGTGGAATACTCTAGTAGAGGAGACATTTATTACAAAAAGCTCAGGAAGACGTCCAACCACATTTCAAGTGAATGATTCTACAAGAAAACCCGAAAAAATTTCAGCAATCCAATCCTCTCAAGAACCAAGAGTTACAACCTATATGAAAGAATTTAATCGTGTATTAGGAGGGGGGATAGTACCAGGTTCTCTGGTTTTAGTTGGTGGTGACCCGGGCATTGGCAAATCAACACTCCTATTACAAATTTCCGCACAACTGTCCACGAAAGGCTTAAGGGTTCTTTATATTTCTGGAGAAGAATCCGCTAAACAAACAAAATTAAGAGCAGATCGATTAGAAATAGCAGGGGATGAGCTCTATGTATTATCGGAAACAAATTTAGAATTAATTGGGCAAACCATTGATCAACTTTCACCTTCTTTTGTTGTAATTGACTCCATTCAAACGATCTATCGGGACGAAATCGCATCGGCTCCAGGCAGTGTTTCACAAGTGCGAGAATGCACAAGTGAGATTATGCGTATAGCTAAAAGTAAAGGAATTGCTATTTTTATTGTGGGTCATGTCACAAAAGAAGGCTCCATTGCAGGTCCAAGACTTTTGGAACATATGGTTGACAGCGTTCTTTATTTCGAAGGTGAGAGACACCATACGTTTCGAATACTTAGAAGTGTGAAAAATAGGTTTGGAAGTACAAATGAAATGGGAATTTTTGAAATGAAGGAAGAAGGCTTAGTGGAAGTAGCTAATCCCTCGGAAATATTTTTGGAGGAGAGGTCACGAGGTGCTTCTGGATCAACGATCGTTGCCTCGATGGAAGGAACAAGACCTGTTTTAGTAGAAATACAAGCTCTCATATCTCCAACGGCATTTGGAAATCCCAGAAGAATGGCAACAGGTTTAGACCATAATCGTGTTCCGTTGTTAATGGCTGTTTTAGAAAAAAGGGTAGGTTTATTATTGCAGAATCAGGATGCCTATGTAAAGGTAGCGGGAGGGGTAAAGCTAGATGAACCAGCCATTGACTTAGCGGTTGCTGTAAGTATAGCTTCAAGCTTCCGAGATCAACCATCCAATCCTGAGGATGTTTTTATTGGGGAAGTAGGGCTGACTGGTGAAATTCGAAGGGTTGCAAGAATTGAACAACGAGTAAAAGAAGCTGCAAAACTGGGGTTTAAAAGAGTTATTTTACCAAGTAAAAACATTGGCGGTTGGACTGTTCCAGAGGGAATAGAAATCATTGGTGTTGACACGGTCAAGGAAGCTTTGAAAGAGGCGTTAGGAGGATAAATCCATGGTGAAAGACTTACATCAAGAGACAACTCCTGGTGAAATTTTGAAATCGGTTGCTCCTGGTACCCCGTTACGTGCAGGGATAGATTCTGTGTTACGCGCAAATACCGGGGGATTAATTGTCATTGGAGAAAGTGAGCACCTAAATACCATTGTAGATGGTGGTTTTGTAATTGACACCGTCTTTTCACCTGCTCATCTATTTGAGTTAGCTAAAATGGATGGAGCGATTATTCTAAGTAAGAAAGGTGAACGTATATTGCGTGCGAATGCTCAATTAATTCCTAACCCTGCTATTGATTCAGATGAGACGGGGATGAGACATCGTACAGCAGAAAGAGTGGCAAAAGAAACGGGCCATTTAGTGATTGCTATATCTGAGAGAAGAAATGTGATCACTCTTTATAAAGGTCAGTTTAGATATGCGCTAAGAGATATGGATGTGATTTTAACAAAAGCAAATCAAGCCATCCAAACGCTTGAAAAATATAAGCATGTATTGACTCAAGGGTTGACCAATCTTGGAGCGCTAGAGTTTGAGGATATGGTTACTTTTTATGATGTACTACGAGTGATTCATCGAACAGAGATGGTATTAAGAATAAAAGAAGAGGTATGTAATTATAGTATTGAGCTTGGGGTAGAAGGGCGTTTAATTGAGCTACAGCTTTCTGAGATAATGTCAGATATAGAGGAAGAAGCTTATTGGGTGATCAAAGATTATCATGCTACTGAGCAAGCAGAGGAAATGTTAATTAGTATGAAGGACAACATTGATTTCCAATTTCATAAAGAAGAGCAAATCCTCCGCTTGCTTGGTTTCCCAAAATCAACTAAGTTAACAGATTCAATAAGACCTAGAGGGTATCGCATGTTACTTAAAATCCCTAGACTTCCTTTGCCAATTATAGCTAGTTTAGTACGTGAGTATGGCGCATTGAACCGAATAATTAAGGGGCAAGTTGAGCAACTGACAAAGGTAGAAGGGATAGGAGAGGTGAGAGCTAGGCAAATTAAAGAAGGATTGGACCGTATTCAAGAGCAATTATTTGTTGATCGTCACATTTAGGAAAAATTGACTAGCAAAAAACTGTGTGGTAAAATGTTAAGCTTTTGTTATTTGACTATAATTGTAAAATATGCTACGCTTTCTTAATATAATATAGGATTTTTAACATATCCATGGGATTTTATTTCGAAAATAAAATAGATTTTTCGCTAGATTTTATTATAGAAGTTGGGTTAGTTTTATAAAAGAATGGAGATACTGAGTAGCAGGAGGTGAATACAGTGCTCAAACGTATTGTACAGTTATTTTTCATAGTTGCCGGAGGTACTATTGGGTATCTATACTTTCCTGATTTAGTAGATAACTTTACTGATTCTGGATGGGTAACATCCCCTTATACTGGGATGGTGGCAGGGGCACTTATATTATATTTATTAACTTTTTGGTCTGTGAATTATATTGTTGGGTTTTTGCTATGGGTAGAGGAAACCCTGGTCAAGGTCCCCTTAGGTGATTTGTTATTTGGGAGCTTAGGATTAATTATCGGTCTAGTAGTTGCCTATTTAATTAATCTCCCATTGCGAGGTATTGATATTAATGTTATTAAAACAGTTGTACCTATTTTTACGACAGCCCTATTGGGTTATCTTGGATTCCAAGTTGGTTTTAAACGTAAAGATGAATTTATGACACATATACCTAAGAAGGAAAAGAAGAATATGAAGGCTAATGAAGATCTTGAATCAGAAGGATCCTCTATGCCTAAAGTCAAAATTTTAGACACTTCAGTCATTATTGATGGGCGTATTGCGGATATCTGCCAAACACAATTCTTAGAAGGAACCATATTAATCCCGCAATTTGTTTTGGAAGAGTTGCAACATATTGCTGATTCCTCTGATGTCCTTAAAAGAAATCGCGGTCGTCGAGGATTAGACATTTTAAACCGTATGCAAAAAGAAATTCGTATTGGCGTAGAGATTTATGAGGGCGATTTTGAGGATATACAAGAAGTAGATAGCAAGCTAGTAAAATTAGCGAAAGTCATTAATGGTGTAGTAGTCACTAATGATTTTAATCTTAATAAAGTATGTGAATTTCAAAATGTTCAAGTCCTTAACATTAATGATTTGGCCAATGCGGTTAAACCGGTAGTATTACCTGGTGAAGAACTAACCGTTCAAGTAATCAAAGATGGAAAAGAACAAAAACAAGGTGTTGCTTATCTTGATGATGGGACTATGATCGTAGTAGAAGAAGGCAAAAACTATATTGGAAAAACCATCGAGGTCCTTGTTACAAGCGTGCTACAAACAAGTGCCGGACGAATGATTTTTGCAAAGCCTAAACTACTTGAAAAAGCATTATAAAAGAGGTATAACAATAGAGGATGAAAAGCTGACTGTTAATGGTCAGCTTTTTCTTTCCATTTATCCCGCATGAACGGTCTGTAATACCTCAACCTCAAGTCTTAAGTGAAACAAAAAGAGTAGGTGGGGTATAACTGCTGGTAAATGTCCGATTGGTTCAAGGGCTTTTAGGTGAGTGCTAACAATCAGTGGGGACGGCTGATTGAAGTTTTACTTTATTTTTAAAAAAGGCGGGTTGGTGCCTTATGGATTATGAAGTCATTGTTCTTGCTGCTGGAAAAGGTAAGAGAATGAAGGCGGGAATGAATAAGTTGTGGATACCATTACAAGGAAAACCGATACTTCATCATACATTAGAAGTGTTTGAAAGGGATGATTGGTGTCAGAGGATCATTCTTGTCCATCATCCGGAAGAAAAAGATTTAATTTCTGCACAAATACATAATTATAAAACTCCTATTTCACTGATTAGTGGCGGGGGAGAACGACAAGACAGTGTACGAGCGGGTTTAGGGAAAGCTCTTCTGAAAAATCTTATTTTGATCCATGATGGAGCACGCCCATTTGTTACCCATGATAAAATTCATTTGTTAGTGAAGAAAGCAGAAGAGGTCGGAGCTGCATTATTAGCAACTCAAGTGACTGATACTATTAAATCCACCAAAGAAAAACAGCTACATACTCTTGATAGAAGTTATTTGTGGGCTGCCCAAACCCCACAAGCGTTTCATTATTCATTGATTGAAAAGGTACATCAAAGAGCAGTAGAAGCGGGTTTCCTAGGGACAGATGATGCCTCTTTAGCTGAAAAATATGGATACAAGGTTGCTATAGTTGAAGGAGAAAAATCAAACATAAAGCTAACTTCACCGGATGATTTAGAAATGGCCGAATGGATTTTAAACAAAAGAGAAAAAATGGGAAGGAGCAATATATAATGTTTCGAATTGGACAAGGGTTCGACGTCCATCAGCTAGTGGAAGGAAGACCTTGTATTATTGGTGGTGTGGAAATTCCTTACGAGAAAGGACTTATAGGGCATTCAGATGCAGATGTTCTACTCCATACTGTCGCGGATGCGTGTCTTGGTGCCATTGGAGCGGGAGACATTGGAAAGCACTTCCCGGATACAGATCCAGCCTACAAGGATGCAGATTCCAAAAAACTTTTGGAGCATGTGTGGCAACTAATAGAGCAGGAAGGCTATGAAATAGGAAATGTGGACTGTACTATTATTGCTCAGGCGCCTAAAATGGCCCCCTATATCGGACAGATGCGTAGTAAAATTGCGGAGTTGATTCAGTGTGAGGTTAGCCAAGTCAATGTGAAGGCAACTACGACAGAAAAGTTAGGTTTTACTGGAAGGAAAGAAGGTATAGCGGCACAAGCAGTAGTCCTTTTACAGAAAAAACCGAAGTAAAGAAGGGAGAATGATAAAATGGCACAGGAAATTCGGGTAAGATACGCTCCAAGTCCAACTGGGCATTTGCATATTGGTAATGCACGAACCGCATTATTTAATTATTTATTTGCTAGGAGTACAAATGGGAAATTTATTATTCGTATAGAGGATACAGATGACAAGAGAAATGTTGTAGGTGGAGAAGAGAGCCAAATGAAATGGCTAAAATGGCTCGGGATTGATTGGGACGAAAGTACGGATGTTGGTGGACCAGTTGGACCATATCGTCAAACCGACCGGTTAAATATCTATAACCAATACGTGGACGAACTATTGCAACGCGGACTTGCGTATAAATGCTATATGACAGAAGAAGAATTGGAGCAAGAAAGAGAGGAACAGAAGGCTCAGGGTGTATTAATTCCAAAATATTCAGGAGCACATCGCGATCTAACAGAGGAACAACAAAAGCAATTTGAAGAAGAGGGACGTTTACCAAGTATTCGTCTTCGAGTTTCTGAGAATAGGACCTACCGCTTTAAGGATATGGTCAAGGGAGATATTTCATTTGAATCGAATGACTTTGGTGACTGGGTCATCCGAAAGAAAAATGGAATTCCAACCTATAATTTTGCGGTAGCGGTTGATGACCACCTCATGGAAATTACACATGTTCTTCGTGGGGAGGATCACATCTCCAACACTCCTAAGCAAATGATGGTTTATGAGGCTCTTGGATGGGATGTTCCGACCTTTGGACATATGACGCTAATCGTTAATGAGCAAAGAAAGAAATTGAGTAAGCGGGATGAATCCATTATTCAATTTATTGAACAATATGCTGATTTGGGATACTTACCAGAAGCTCTATTTAACTATATTGCTCTTCTTGGTTGGTCACCAGTTGGCGAAGAAGAAATCTATACCAGAGAAGAATTTATTAAAATTTTTGATCCTAATCGTTTAGCTACATCACCAGCGGTTTTTGATCCAACTAAATTAAAATGGTTGAATAATGAATACATTAAATCCGCTGATTTAGGTCGTATTGTTACATTAGCGCTACCTTTTTTGAAGAAAGCGGGTTTGCTTGAGGGGAAATCTGAAGAGTGGGCTAAAGATTTAATCGCCTTATATAAGGAGCAATTAAGCTATGGAGCAGAAATTGTGGAGCTTACAGATCTCTTTTTCAAAAAAGAGGTCGGGTATCCAGAGGAAGCAATGGAAGTTCTTAACAGGGAGACAGTTCCAGAAGTCTTAAAGGAGTTTAAGAATCAGCTTCTACAAGTAGAAGAATATCGTTCGGACTCCATAAAAGGAGCAATTAAGGCAACCCAAAAAGAAACCAACCAAAAAGGAAAGAACCTGTTCATGCCGATTCGTGTTGCAGCTACTGGACAAACCCATGGCCGTGACTTAAACGATACCCTATACTTATTAGGCCAAGAAGTGGTGGTTTATCGTATAGAACAAGTTTTAAATGTGCTAAATAAATAATTTCACTTTTTAAAAGGAATGTAATATAGTAGTAGTACAATATTTTTGAACGTTGATGGGGAGAAGTAGATTAAGGGTTCCTTATCCAGAGAATAATCACCATGGCTGAGAGTGGTTATAAGGATACTTAATTGAAATGCACCTCGGAAGTCTCTTATTGAAACTAAGTAAATAAGAGCGGTACCAGCCGTTATCAAGGGATAAGTTGGAGAGAATTCTCTCAAACAGAGTGGAACCGCGCGAAAAGCGTCTCTGTACAGTACTGTACAGAGACGCATTTTTTTATACTATCAGCTGCAACTTTAGCCGGTTAATAGTATAAGTAAAACTAATGCTTTCGCCGTTAGGACTTGGTGATAAGCCGAGTTTTTCTAAAAAGATAAGAAATCATTATGGCTCGCTTCGCGGAGCCACCATCTACCATGAAAATGGATTCCTAATCTTTGGGAATACCTTTAATAACAATATGACCAGGTCGAAATATACATTGGTGGATCCTGAAAAAGGATACCCTGCATAAGAAACGGGTTGTGACGGTATAGAAGTACCATCTATTGTGACTTGATCACGTAAACAAAAGTTTTACAGGGTCTATTTTCATACAAAAGTATAAAATTTGTCTAGCTCCAGCGAAAAAGCTTCCTCGAGTAATCTTCGCCCCGAGTAAGGAAATCTACTTAGAGGTTCTTCGCAGAAACAAGCGATTTTCTTGTTTCGAGGGGCAGCCTATCGACTAGAGTCGGTTCCCTCCAGTCATTATCGATGAAGGAGGTTCGGTTAAAAACGCGACATCCTGGGACTGCGATTACTCGTCCCACCGAAATGATTTGCAACACCGAATGGGCGAGCCCGTGTGAACCGTGTTTCCTTTGAGATACAGGACAGAAAGCTACAATAAACTATTTAGCGCGAATCTTAAGTGAAACGAAAAGAGTAGGTGGTGGGGACGGCCTCTGATTGAAGTTTTACTTTATGTGGAAGAGGAGAATAAAGGGGGGAACAGGATGAAAAAAATCTATCGAATGTTAAAAGATGATGTAGATGTTGTTTTTGATCAGGATCCTGCAGCAAGGACTTATTTTGAAGTTGTATTAACCTATTCGGGGCTTCATGCGATTTGGAATCATAGATTGGCCCATGCGTTATATAAGCGTAAATTTTTCTTTTTAGCTAGAGTTATCTCCCAGGTAAGCCGTTTTTTTACAGGGATTGAAATTCATCCTGGTGCTAAAATTGGTAGAAGGTTTTTTATCGATCATGGGATGGGAGTCGTTATTGGGGAAACTTGCGAAATTGGAGATAATGTTACCATCTTTCAAGGGGTAACTCTTGGAGGGACAGGAAAAGAAAAAGGAAAGCGTCATCCAACAATCAAGGATAATGCTTTAATAGCAACAGGAGCAAAAGTTTTAGGTTCCATTGTTATTGGAGAGAATTCAAAGGTTGGAGCGGGTTCTGTCGTATTACATGATGTGCCACCAAATTCTACCGTGGTTGGTATCCCTGGGCAAGTCGTTATACAAGATGGCAAAAAAGTGCGTCGTGACCTTGATCACCACAAGCTACCAGATCCAGTTTTAGACCGAATGAACAAAATGGAAGAAGAAATAAAAAAACTACAGGAAGAGTTAGAACGTAAGGAGGAAAGGACCCATGGCCATTAAATTATATAATACGATAACACGAAAGAAAGAAGTCTTCACTCCTATAGAAGAAGGAAAAGTAAAAATGTATGTATGCGGTCCTACCGTCTATAATTATATTCATATAGGGAACGCTAGGCCAGCCATTGTTTTTGATACCGTGAGAAGATATTTTGAATACCAAAATTATGATGTTCACTATGTCCTAAACTTTACCGATGTGGATGACAAAATAATTAAAGCGGCCAATGAATTGGGTGAGGAAGTTCCGCAGTTAGCCGAACGCTTTATCGATTCCTATAAACAAGATGTAGGTGCCCTTGGCGTAAAAGAGGCCGTTGATCATCCAAGAGTAACAGAAAATATGGAAGAGATCATTGCCTTTATTGATACTTTGGTCAAAAAGGGTTATGCCTACGAATCTGAGGGCGACGTGTATTATCGCACCCGTTCTTTCAAAGAATACGGAAAACTATCACATCAATCTATCGATGAATTACGTGCGGGATCACGTATTGAAGTGGGAGAGAAAAAGGATGATCCACTGGATTTTGCCCTCTGGAAGCAAGCGAAACCTGGAGAAATTTCATGGGAGAGTCCATGGGGTAAAGGTCGTCCTGGTTGGCATATTGAATGCTCAGCTATGGCTAAGAAATACCTAGGGGATACAATTGATATCCATGCCGGAGGGCAAGACCTCACTTTTCCTCATCATGAAAATGAGATTGCGCAGTCTGAGGCATTGAACGAAAAGAAGTTTGCTAACTACTGGATGCATAATGGTTATTTGAAAATCGACAATGAAAAAATGTCTAAGTCTCTAGGAAATTTTATTTTAGTGAATGAAATGATTCAAAAACATGATCCACAAGTTGTTCGTTTCTTTATGCTTAGTGTCCATTATCGTCATCCTATTAATTTTAGTGATGAGTTATTAGATAGTGCGAAAAACGGATTAGATCGGATCCGCAATGCCTATCAGAATTTAGAGCATCGAAAACATTCGTCTACAGGATTTGGTAAAGAGGAAGAAGAAATTAACGCAAAGATTGATGAGTTTATTCAACGTTTTGAAGAGGAAATGGACGATGATTTTAATACAGCAAACACCATTGCTGTTCTGTTCGATTTAACAAAGGAAAGTAATGTCTATCTACAACAAGGGCATACTTCTAAAGAAACCATTGAAAGTTTTCAACAGGCCTTTGAAAAGATTGCTAACGTGTTAGGGATTATGCTGAAAGTAGAAGAAAAACTTTTAGACGAGGAAATTGATTCTTTAATTGCGGAGCGTATCCAGGCAAGAAAGGATAGGAATTTTCAAAGAGCAGACGAAATTCGTGATTTGTTGAAGGAGAAAAATATAATGTTAGAGGATACACCACAGGGAACTCGTTGGAAAAGAGGATCATAATGGTGGATGCTAAACAAATGAAAAGCTTAACTCTGGCTTATATGGGGGACGTCCTATATGAGCAATATGTTAGAGAACATCTGATACGAAGTGGTCAAGTCATGCCGCAGCGCCTACACGAAGGTGCGGTCCGCTTTGTGTCTGCTAAATCTCAAGCAAGGGTTTTGCGTGAATGGATAGAAGATCAGCTGTTGTCAGAAGAAGAGGTAGCTGTTGTTCGAAGGGGACGAAATGCAAAATCGGGTTCAGTTCCTAAAAACACCGATGTGCAAACCTATCGATACAGTACTGCGTTCGAGGCGTTATTAGGATACTTATATTTTTCCCATCAAAATGAAAGACTTATTGATCTCGTAGAATTAGCCATCAAGTCTGTAGAAAGGAGCGATTCCCAGTGAGTGAAGAATGGATTATTGGAAAGAATCCAGTGTTAGAAGCATTACGGTCAGGCCGAGAAATGAATAAAATATGGATAGCGGAGCACCTTCAGTTTCAAGCAACAAAGCAAATACAACAGTTAGCCAAACAAAATAATACGATTGTTCAGCAGGTGCCCAAGAAGAAGTTAGATCAAATGTTTGAAGGAAATCATCAGGGAGTTGCAGCTTCGGTAGCTGCCTATGAATATTCCACTTTGGATGCTTTGTTTGCTAAAGCGAATGAAAAAGGGGAAGCACCTTTCTTTCTTCTACTTGATGAGCTGGAGGACCCTCACAATCTTGGATCGATTTTGCGTACAGCGGATGCGGTAGGAGCTCACGGTATTATTATTCCGAAGCGGAGATCTGTGGGATTAACAGCTTCAGTGGCTAAAGCCTCAACAGGAGCTATTGAATATGTGCCCGTAGTAAGAGTAACCAACCTCTCACAAACCATCGATGAATTAAAGGAAAAGGGAGTCTGGGTGGTTGGTACTGATGCGGAAGGTAAAGAGGATTATCGAGAACTTGATGGAACATTACCCCTTGCTTTAGTTATTGGTAGTGAAGGCAAAGGGATTAGTCGTCTCGTGCAAAAAAATTGCGATTGGATGATTCGACTCCCAATGAAGGGGAAGGTCACTTCATTGAATGCATCAGTTGCAGCTTCTCTCCTCATGTATGAAGTTTATAGGAAACGCAATCCTATAGGTGATTGAAAATGGATGCCTTGATCGTCGATGGTTATAACATCATTGGCGCATGGTCTGATTTGCGTAATCTTAGGGAGAGGGATTTAGCGCAGGCAAGAGATAAGTTAATTGATTATATGTCTGAATATCGAGCGATTACTGGGTTTCGAGTAATTGTAGTTTTTGATGCTCACTTTGTAAAAGGGAATGAAAAGAAAATTAAAACAAGAAAAGTCGAAGTTGTTTTTACACGTGAGAATGAGACAGCAGACGAATGTATCGAGCGGTTAGTCAAAAAAATTAAAAACGTAAAAAATCAAGTGTATGTGGCTACTTCGGACTATACGGAACAACGTACAATCTTCGCTCAAGGAGCACTTCGAAAGTCTGCAAGGGAGCTTCTGTTGGAGATGGAGGAAGTAGAAACAGATATCAGAAAGGAAGTTAAAAAGCAAAAAGAAGTTGTTCATCATTCTAAAATTCCAATCTCCAAAGATGTGTTAGAGGTTTTTGAAAGATGGAGAAGAGGGGAAAAGTAGGGAATACTTATGTTGACGCTTACGAGACGCATCCTGTATAATATTTCTATATTTAGGGAATTACGTTCAGGGGGATACCTTCGTGAATTACTCACAAGATGAAAACTGGAAAAATGGTTTTTTTGAGAAATTGTCAGATGAAGATGTTGTTGAACTTGTTCAGGCTGGGGATACTCATGCATTAGAATATTTAATCCATAAGTACAAAAATTTTGTCCGTGCAAAAGCTAGGACTTATTTTTTGATTGGTGCAGATCGTGAGGATATTGTTCAAGAAGGAATGATAGGTTTATATAAAGCTATACGTGATTTTCAAATGGACAAGCTCTCTTCTTTTAAAGCTTTTGCTGAATTATGTGTAACCCGTCAGATTATTACAGCTATTAAAACAGCCACACGTCAAAAACATATCCCTTTAAATTCCTATGTATCTTTAGATAAACCAATTTATGATGAAGAGTCAGACCGGACGTTATTAGATGTGATTGCAGGTGCAAAATCTTTAGACCCTGAAGAAATGATTATTAATCAGGAACGTTTTGGAGATATGGAGTTCAAAATGGCCGAAATTTTAAGTGATCTTGAAAGAAAAGTTCTAAATTTATATTTGGACGGGCAGTCCTACCAAGAAATCTCTTTAGAATTGGACCGGCATGTAAAGTCTATAGATAACGCCTTACAGCGAGTGAAAAGAAAATTAGAACGTTATCTGGAGTTAAGTGAAATCTCACTGTAAGGAAGTCATTGACTTTTTTATACAGCTCGTGCTACATTATGAGAAGTGACTATAAATAGAACCCTTTTGGGGTGTTAGTGATGAGGAAAAAACTTATTTTAGCTTGTTCAGAGTGCTATCAACGTAATTATAGTTCTTATAAAAATACAGAAAGTCAGCCTGAAAGATTAGAAGTGAAAAAGTATTGTAAAAAATGTGAGAAACATACCCTTCATCGGGAAACAAAATAGTGTTCCAGGCTTGGGAAAATAGGGGGGAACATCATGAAGATTGGAAAGTTTTTTAAAGATATTGCACGCGAAATGCGAAAAGTAAGTTGGCCTAAGAGAAAAGAACTTACGAAATATACAATTACAACAGTTGCAACTGTTTTGTTTGTTGCAGTGTTTTTTGCAGTAGTAGATCTTGGAATTTCTTCATTTCTTGAACTGTTTTTCGAATAAAGTCGGATATGTTATGCTATAATGTAGATAGAATCTTGGTGAGAAAACCCGTTTAACGGGTTTTTTAATTACAAAAAATTAAGTGAACGTTATGAATTAGATTAAGTAGGGAGGGAAGGGCAACCCAGTTTGTCCTATATGACAATGGAAAAAAGATGGTATGTAATGCACACGTATTCCGGCTACGAAAACAAGGTCAAAACAAACCTTGAAAAAAGAGTAGATTCAATGGGAATGCAGGATAAGATTTTCCGAGTAATGGTTCCTGAGGAAGAAGAGACGGAAATCAAAAACGGGAAACGTAAGACTGCAAAGAAGAAAGTATTTCCAGGATATGTTTTAACTGAAATGATTATGACTGATGATTCCTGGTATGTCGTTCGAAATACTCCAGGGGTAACTGGGTTTGTTGGTTCGTCAGGATCTGGATCTAAACCAACTCCGCTTTTGCCGGAAGAGGCAGATGTTATTTTGAAGCGCATGGGTATGGAAGAAACGGTTACTGAGGTGGACTTTGAGTTGAAAGAATCCGTTCGAGTAAAAGAAGGGCCTTTTGCTAACTTTACAGGAAGTATTGAACATATTGATATAGACAAGCAAAAGGTAAAGGTTCATGTGAACATGTTTGGACGAGAAACTCCAGTAGAGCTAGACTTTTCTCAAATTGAAAAGCTTTAAAGTCTGAAAGGGTTGCGTCTGATAAGGTTGCGTCTGATAAGGGTCAAGCCTCTTATCAGTCTAGCTCTATTGACTAGAATCGGTCCCTCATCTCGGGTCGATAAGTCAACATCGATTCGCGTTGTGAATCGTGTATCCTATGGGTCTGCAGGATGTAGGTCGCATCGGCGTTGTCACACAATGTGACGTTTTTAACCGACGATCCTTAATCTCGATGAGGTCAACATCCTTACGTCGATGAACAGGGCGTTTGGCTTTTCATTTATAATTAGCACTTGCAATCTCTACGCATTAATGCTAAAATTTTTTATGTTCTTTATGCCGCGAACCAAGGCAAGGATAGATAAATGAGTGGGAGGGGACAAACCCCGTTACCACATCACGGACTTAAGGAGGTGTGTCTCGTGGCTAAAAAAGTAATTAAAGTTGTCAAACTACAAATTCCTGCAGGAAAAGCCAACCCGGCACCACCAGTTGGACCAGCATTAGGTCAAGCGGGTGTAAACATTATGGGATTTTGTAAAGAATTCAACGCACGTACAGCAGATCAAGCTGGCATGATTATTCCAGTTGAAATCACGGTGTTTGAAGACCGTTCATTTACATTCATCACTAAAACTCCGCCCGCTGCAGTTCTTCTAAAGAAAGCAGCTGGTATCGAATCAGGATCTGGGGAGCCAAACCGCAACAAAGTTGCGACTGTAAAGCGCGATAAGGTTCGTGAAATTGCAGAAACCAAGATGCCTGACCTGAATGCTGCTGACGTTGAAGCGGCTATGCGTATGGTAGAAGGTACTGCGCGTAGTATGGGAATCGTCATTGAAGATTAAACCCACAGTAGCACTCTAGATGGAGGAAAGGGTTGCGAAGATGGGTTTCCATTTCGCAACCTTTATTCGTGGGAGGTAAAACCGTTAAAACCACAATCAAGGAGGAAATTGAATATGGCTAAAAAAGGTAAGCGTTATGCAGAAGCTGAAAAGCTAATTGACCGTACTCAAGCTTATGAAGTAAAAGAAGCAATTGAATTAGTGAAGCAAACAGCGAAAGCTAAATTTGATGAAACAGTAGAAGCTGCTTTCCGTCTTGGAGTAGATCCTAAGAAAGCAGACCAACAAATTCGTGGCGCTTTTGTTTTGCCACACGGAACTGGTAAAACTCAACGTGTGCTTGTATTTGCAAAAGGAGATAAAGCGAAAGAGGCTGAAGCTGCTGGAG
The DNA here is from genome assembly GCA_040191315.1 of Bacillaceae bacterium S4-13-56. Lineage (NCBI taxonomy): Bacteria > Bacillati > Bacillota > Bacilli > Caryophanales > Bacillaceae > Bacillaceae bacterium S4-13-56. The sequence continues at coordinate 23,178 of JAWJLM010000019.1, forward strand.
CAGATTACGTTGGAGAATCTGATTATATCAATAAAATTAACCAAGGTTGGTTTGAGTTTGATGTGATCGTAGCAACTCCAGATATGATGGCAGAGGTTGGTAAACTAGGTCGTGTTCTTGGACCAAAAGGTTTAATGCCAAACCCTAAAACTGGAACGGTTACTTTTGAAGTAGAAAAAGCCGTAAAGGATATTAAAGCTGGTAAGGTAGAGTATCGCGTGGATAAGTCTTCTAACGTTCACGTGCCGATCGGTAAAGTATCTTTTGATACAGAAAAGCTTGTTGAAAACTTCGAAGCTATTACAGAAACTTTATTAAAAGTAAAGCCTCAATCTTCTAAGGGTGTTTATATGCGTAATGCAGCTGTTGCTTCTACGATGGGCCCTGGTGTGAAAGTTGATGTTTCTGAATTAGTGCGTCGTTAATTTCTAAGTTGACATTGCTTGTATTATTCGATATAATCTTCAATGTTGTGAAATAGAATACGTTATACCGTAGACAGTAGGTGCGTTTGCTTAATATCCTACCGAGGTGTGCTCATAGAAAACAGGAACGAAAACTGTTGATGATGTTGTGCCTCCATGTCTACATGGAGGCATTTTTCATGCACGAGCGAGCGGTATGATGAACAATCAATAGGAGGTGGAAGAATGAGCAAAGTAATCGAGCAAAAGAAACAGCTTGTTTCTGAAATTGCTGAGAAGCTTCAAAATAGCAAATCAACAATTCTTGTTGACTATCGTGGACTAGATGTTGCGGAAGTAACTGAACTTCGTAAGCAACTTCGAGAAGCTGGAGTAGAATTCAAGGTTTACAAAAATACAATGACTCGTCGCGCAACTGTGCAAGCAGAACTAACTGCACTTAACGAATCTCTAGTTGGTCCTACAGCGATCGCTTTCAGTAGCGAAGATGTAGTAGCCCCCGCTAAAGTGTTAAATGAGTTTTCTAAGAAGCATGATGCATTAGAAATTAAGGGTGGAGTTATTGAAGGGAATGTTGCTACACTTGATCAAATCAAGGAGCTTGCAGACCTACCTTCACGCGAAGGCCTGCTTTCTATGCTACTCAGTGTGCTTCAAGCACCAATTCGCAATCTTGCTTATGTTACAAAAGCAGTTGCAGAACAAAAAGAAGGCGAAGGAGCATAAGGCTCGTCGCATAAGATACGAAAATAAAATTTTATTAGCTATTTAAGGAGGAAAATGAAAATGACTAAAGAACAAATTATCGAAGCAGTCAAAGAAATGACTGTTCTTGAGCTTAACGATTTAGTAAAAGCAATTGAAGAAGAGTTTGGTGTAACTGCTGCTGCTCCTGTAGCTGTAGCTGGTGGCGCTGCTGGTGCCGAAGCTGCTGAAGAGCAAACTGAATTTGATGTAATCCTTGCTGAAACTGGTGCATCTAAGATTAAAGTTATCAAGGTTGTACGTGAAATCACTGGTCTTGGCTTGAAAGAAGCTAAAGAACTAGTTGACGGTGCTCCGAAGCCTGTTAAAGAAGGTATTACAAAAGAAGAAGCAGAAGAACTTAAAGCTAAGCTTGAAGAAGTTGGAGCTAAAGTTGAAGTTAAGTAATTTTAGAGAAAAGCTCGCTATCTAGCGGGCTTTCATTTTTACTTTATCCCACATGAACGGGGCGGTAATACCCCCACCTCAAATCTTAAGTGAAAAGAAAAGAGTAGGTGGGGGATAAATTGCCTGTTAATGTCCGATTGGTTCAAGGGCTTTTAGGTCATGCCCTTGGGTGCTAACGACAGTGGGGGACGGCCGCTGATTCAATTTTCACTTTATCCCTCAATTTTCTCGTGATCCACAATTAACACGCTTTGTATTTGTGCTTTATTTACCTTGTGATTTTCAATCAACGAAAGGAGAAGTACATGAGCGAACATTACTATTCTAAAACTCCACAATCCAAAAGTGATCAGAGAAACTTTACATTTCAGCTGCGAAACCATTCATTTATATTCACAACAGATCATGGAGTGTTTTCTAAAAATGAAGTGGACTATGGATCAAGAGTCTTAATAGATGCGTATCAACCACCTGAGATCGACGGAATTAATGTTGATTTAGGATGTGGGTATGGACCTATCGGTTTATCTCTAGCGAAGGCGTTTCCAGACCAAGCTTTTCTTTTGGTGGATGTAAATGAAAGAGCATTAGAGTTAGCTGAAATAAATCGTAACCAAAATCACATTCCCAACGCAACGGTAATGCAGAGCGATCGCTTGCAAGATGTGCATCAACAGCCGATTGCGTCTATTATTACAAACCCCCCCATTCGAGCTGGTAAAGAAACTGTTCACCTGATGCTAGAAGAAAGTTTTGAAAAATTAACTTCAGGGGGTCAATTATGGGTTGTTATTCAAAAAAAACAAGGGGCCCCTTCTGCTAAAAAGAAAATGGAAGAGTTTTTCGGTGAAGTAGATACCGTTGTTAAAGATAAAGGTTACTTTGTCCTTGTGGCCAAAAAGTTTGACTGAAAATTTCCATTGTGCTATTATAAAAAAATGCCAATGTGGATATTTGTTGTCAAGTATTTTTTTTATTATCCACAAATTCTCATTTTTCCAATTGGGTGTATAATTCATGAGCTTTTAGTAAACAATGGTAGAATCGAAAAATGCTTGGAGTAGTTTTCATAGATAGAAGATATTTTTTCTATGAAATTCAGCTAGCTAAAAGTGGACAAATGATGGAATTTGGAATTTGATTGGAAGATAGGCTTGGACGGTAAAATTAAATGATTGATAACCGTGCGAGCTATTTTAGTATGCCTATGAAATGCGATTTAATGGCGAATGCCATTAAGGATTTGGCGTAAGTCAAATTCAGAAATAAAAATGCATGATTTGAGGGGTGAATCAGTTGACAGGTCAACTAGTTCAATATGGACGACACCGCCAACGTAGAAGCTATGCGCGTATCAGTGAAGTTCTAGAATTACCAAATCTCATTGAAATTCAAACAGCTTCGTATGATTGGTTCTTAGAAGAAGGTTTGAAGGAGATGTTCCAGGATATTTCACCTATTGAAGATTTTACGGGTAATCTTTCCTTGGAATTCATTGATTATAGTCTCGGAGAACCAAAGTATCCTGTAGATGAATCAAAAGAGAGAGATGTCACATATTCAGCTCCTCTTCGTGTCAAGGTTCGTTTATTAAATAAAGAGACCGGCGAAGTAAAAGAGCAAGAAGTGTTTATGGGTGATTTTCCATTGATGACAGATACAGGTACTTTTGTAATAAACGGGGCAGAACGAGTTATTGTATCTCAGCTGGTTCGTTCACCAAGTGTTTATTTTAACTCTAAGGTAGATAAAAATGGAAAAAAAGGGTACACAGCAACGGTTATCCCTAACCGTGGCGCTTGGCTGGAATATGAAACAGATGCCAAGGATGTAGTGCATGTTCGTATTGATCGAACAAGAAAGCTTCCGATTACCGTATTGCTTCGTGCATTAGGTTTTGGTACAGACCAAGAGATTATCGATCTAATTGGAGATAACGAATACTTAAGAAATACTCTAGAAAAAGATAATACCGAAAATAGCGAAAAAGCGCTACTAGAAATTTATGAAAGATTACGTCCAGGCGAACCACCTACTGTTGAAAATGCAAAGAGTCTCTTGTTCTCTCGCTTTTTTGACCCTAAGAGGTATGATCTAGCTCATGTTGGTCGTTATAAGATTAATAAGAAGCTTCACATTAAAAATCGCTTGTTTAACCAAGTTCTTGGAGAGACTCTAGTTGATCCTGAGACTGGCGAAGTATTGGGTAGCAAAGGCGACAAAATAGATCGTCGTATGCTAAACCGTTTACTTCCTTATTTAGAAGGCTCGGAAATCAATTTGGGAGATCGTGAGTTAGAACCACATGAAGGCGTACTAAATGATGTTATTAAATTACAGTCTGTAAAGATTATTGACCCAACAGATCCTGAAGGAGAACGACTTTTAACGGTTACAGGAAATGGTGGGGTTGATACTTCTATTAAAAACATCACTTCTGCTGATATTTTAGCTTCTATTAGTTATTTCTTTAACATTCTACATCAAGTAGGAGATACCGATGACATAGACCATTTAGGAAACCGTAGGCTTCGTTCGGTTGGTGAACTCCTACAAAACCAATTTCGCATTGGTTTATCCAGAATGGAACGAGTGGTTCGTGAGCGTATGTCGATCCAGGATACTGCGTCGATCACACCACAACAGCTTATTAATATAAGACCTGTGATTGCATCTATTAAAGAGTTCTTTGGTAGTTCACAGCTTTCACAGTTTATGGATCAAACTAACCCGTTAGCAGAACTTACGCATAAAAGACGTTTGTCTGCCCTGGGTCCTGGTGGTTTAACGCGTGAACGCGCAGGATTTGAAGTGCGTGACGTTCACTACTCCCACTATGGTCGTATGTGTCCAATTGAGACACCGGAAGGTCCGAACATCGGATTGATTAACTCTCTATCATCCTATGCAAAAGTAAATAAGTTTGGATTTATAGAAACTCCTTACCGTCGTGTGGATCCAGATACAGGTAAAGTAACTAAGTTTATTGACTACTTGACCGCAGATGAAGAGGATAATTACGTTGTAGCCCAAGCAAATGCAAAGTTGGCAGACGATGGATCTTTCGTAAATGAAGAGGTTATTGCTCGTTTCCGTGGGGAAAACACCATCGTTAAACGTGATCGAATTGACTATATGGACGTATCTCCAAAACAAGTAGTATCCGCTGCGACTGCATGTATTCCATTCTTGGAAAATGATGACTCAAACCGTGCCTTAATGGGTGCGAACATGCAGCGTCAGGCTGTACCTTTGTTAAATCCCGAGTCACCAATTGTTGGTACTGGGATGGAATATGTTTCTGGTAAAGATTCAGGCGCCGCCGTCATTTGCCACCACGAAGGAATTGTTGAACGTGTTCAAGCAAAAGAAGTTATCGTTCGTCGCATTTCCGTTGTGGATGGAAAAGAGGTAAAAGGGGACACAGACCGTTACCGTTTACAAAAGTTTATTCGTTCCAATCAAGGAACTTGCTATAACCAACGTCCAATTGTAAGTGAAGGGGACCGAGTTACAAAAGGTGAAATTCTCGCGGATGGGCCTTCTATGGAGCTTGGTGAATTAGCTCTAGGACGAAATGTGTTAGTAGGATTCATGACTTGGGATGGGTACAACTATGAGGACGCCATTATTATGAGTGAGCGCCTTGTAAAAGATGATGTCTATACTTCAGTTCATATTGAAGAATATGAGTCAGAGGCTAGAGATACAAAACTAGGACCAGAGGAAATTACACGTGATATTCCAAACGTAGGTGAAGACGCACTTCGTAATTTGGATGAGCGCGGAATTATCCGTGTTGGAGCTGAGGTTAGTGATGGAGAATTACTTGTTGGTAAAGTAACCCCTAAAGGAGTTACCGAACTTACCGCTGAAGAAAGACTTCTACATGCTATTTTTGGTGAAAAAGCACGTGAAGTTCGTGATACATCTCTACGTGTGCCTCATGGCGGAGGCGGAATTGTTCTAGATGTGAAGATCTTCAATCGTGAAGATGGCGATGAGTTACCGCCAGGTGTCAACCAATTAGTCCGTGTTTACATTGTTCAGAAGCGTAAAATCTCTGAAGGGGATAAAATGGCTGGGCGACACGGGAACAAAGGGGTTATTTCAAAAATATTACCTGAAGAAGATATGCCTTATTTACCAGATGGAACACCGATTGATATCATGTTAAACCCATTAGGGGTGCCATCTCGTATGAATATTGGACAGGTATTAGAGCTTCACTTAGGTATGGCCGCTAGACAACTCGGTATTCATGTTGCCTCTCCTGTTTTCGACGGAGCGCGTGAAGAAGATGTTTGGGCTACTCTTGAAGAAGCTGGAATGGCGCGTGATGCGAAAACCGTACTTTACGATGGACGCACAGGTGAACCATTTGACAACCGTGTTTCTGTTGGCGTCATGTATATGATCAAATTGGCTCACATGGTTGATGACAAACTACATGCACGTTCAACCGGTCCATACTCACTTGTTACGCAACAGCCACTTGGTGGTAAAGCACAATTTGGTGGACAGCGTTTTGGTGAGATGGAGGTATGGGCCCTTGAAGCGTATGGGGCAGCCTATACATTACAAGAGATTCTTACAGTTAAATCAGATGATGTGGTTGGTCGTGTGAAAACGTATGAAGCTATTGTTAAAGGTGAAAATGTACCTGAGCCGGGAGTTCCTGAATCCTTCAAGGTATTAATTAAAGAGCTTCAAAGCTTGGGAATGGATGTAAAGATGTTATCAAGCGATGAACAAGAGATTGATCTTCGCGACATTGAAGACGAAGATACACAATCCGCAGAAAAATTACAGTTAGAATCTGAATAATCATAAGCTGAGCAAAATTGTTCCTGTATGTAAGCTTAGGGTAAAACCCGAAGATTATTAGGGAGGTAGGCCCCTTGCTAGATGTAAATAATTTTGAGTATATGAAAATTGGTCTTGCTTCACCAGACAAAATTCGTTCTTGGTCCTTTGGTGAGGTTAAGAAACCAGAAACTATTAATTATCGTACGTTAAAACCTGAAAAGGACGGACTGTTTTGCGAACGAATTTTTGGTCCAACCAAAGACTGGGAATGTCATTGCGGAAAATATAAGCGTGTACGCTATAAGGGTGTAGTTTGTGATCGATGTGGCGTTGAAGTCACAAAGGCTAAGGTTCGTAGAGAACGCATGGGGCATATTGAGTTAGCTGCCCCGGTGTCTCATATTTGGTATTTCAAAGGGATTCCAAGTCGAATGGGTCTTGTTCTAGACATGTCTCCAAGAGCACTTGAAGAGGTAATTTATTTTGCTTCTTATGTAGTAACAGATGGAGGAGACACAGCTCTAGAGAAAAAACAACTTCTTTCGGAAAAGGAATACCGTGCTTATCGTGAGAAGTACGCCCAAGGCTTCCAAGCGCAAATGGGTGCAGAAGCTATTCGAAAGCTGTTAAAAGATATTGATGTTGATAAAGAAGTAAGCTCATTGAAGGAAGAATTGAAGACAGCACAAGGTCAGCGTCGTACACGCGCCATTAAGCGTCTAGAAGTTCTTGAAGCCTTCCGTAACTCTGGGAACGATCCATCTTGGATGATATTGGATGTTTTACCGGTTATTCCGCCGGAACTTCGTCCAATGGTTCAGTTAGATGGTGGTCGATTTGCAACATCAGATTTGAATGACCTTTACCGTCGTGTAATTAACCGTAATAATCGTTTAAAGCGTTTGTTGGATCTGGGTGCGCCAAGCATCATTGTTCAAAACGAAAAACGTATGCTTCAAGAAGCGGTAGATGCTTTAATTGATAATGGTCGTCGTGGACGTCCAGTAACAGGACCCGGAAACCGACCTTTGAAATCTCTTTCTCATATGTTAAAAGGGAAGCAAGGACGTTTCCGTCAAAATCTATTAGGTAAACGTGTTGATTACTCTGGACGTTCCGTTATCGTTGTAGGACCTAATTTAAAGATGTATCAATGTGGATTGCCTAAAGAAATGGCTTTGGAGCTATTCAAACCTTTTATAATGAAGGAGCTGGTAGCCAAGGGCCTTGCACACAATATCAAATCAGCTAAAAGAAAAATTGAACGAATTCACCCTGAAGTATGGGATGTCTTAGAAGACGTTATTAAGGAACATCCGGTGTTGCTTAACCGTGCACCAACTCTTCACAGATTGGGAATTCAAGCCTTTGAACCAACACTAGTGGAAGGTCGTGCGATTCGTTTGCATCCACTAGTATGTACAGCATATAACGCAGACTTTGATGGTGATCAAATGGCGGTACACGTTCCGTTATCTGCTGAAGCACAAGCAGAAGCTAGATTGCTAATGCTAGCTGCTCAAAATATTTTGAATCCTAAGGATGGAAAACCAGTTGTTACCCCTTCTCAGGACATGGTATTAGGAAACTATTACCTAACCATGGAGCGTAAGGGCGCCATTGGTGAAGGAATGATCTTCAAGGATACAAATGAAGCTGTAATTGCTTATCAAAATGGATTTGTTCATCTTCACACTCGAGTAGCCGTTTATGCAGGTTCTTTGAAAAACAAGACTTTCACTGAAAAGCAAAACAAACAGCTGTTGCTAACTACTGTTGGGAAACTAATTTTCAATGAAATTTTACCAGACACTTTCCCATACATTAATGAACCAACAAGGTTTAATTTAGAAGTGAAAACACCAGAAATGTACTTTGTTGATCAAGCAACAAATGTGCGTGAGGAATTAGATAAACGTGATTCGATTTCTCCTTTCAAGAAGGGAATCCTCGGAGACGTTATCGCAGAAGTATTTAAACGTTTTGAAATTAGTGAAACTTCAAGAATGCTTGACCGAATGAAGGATTTAGGATTCAAATATTCAACCAAAGCAGGTATTACTGTTGGGGTTGCAGATATTGTGGTTCTTCCTGAGAAGAAGGAAATCCTTGATGCGGCGCAGGGCAAAGTGGATAAAGTGTTGAAACAATTCCGTCGAGGTCTGATCACTGAGGACGAACGTTATGAGCGTGTCATCTCTATCTGGTCACAAGCAAAAGATGATATCCAGGATCGCCTCATGAAGAGCTTGGATGAACGAAATCCGATCTTTATGATGAGTGACTCTGGTGCGCGTGGTAATGCCTCTAACTTCACTCAGCTTGCGGGTATGCGTGGTTTGATGGCTAACCCAGCTGGTCGAATTATTGAGTTGCCAATTAAATCTTCATTCCGTGAAGGATTGACTGTGCTTGAGTATTTCATCTCTACCCACGGTGCCCGTAAAGGTCTTGCGGACACTGCTCTTAAGACAGCGGACTCTGGTTACTTAACTCGTCGACTTGTAGATGTTGCGCAAGATGTTATTGTTCGTGAAGATGATTGCGGTACCGATCGCGGCTTATCAGTTAGTGCTCTAACTGAGGGTAACGAGTTAATTGAACCATTAATTGATCGTTTGATTGGTCGTACAGCCTTTAAGACGGTTCTACATCCAGAAACAAATGAGGTTCTTGCAACTCGTAATGAAGTGATTACAGAAGACGTAGCACGTATCATTACAGAAGCTGGTGTAGAGGAAGTGGTCATCCGTTCAGTATTTACATGTTCCACGAAGCATGGAGTATGTAAGAAATGTTATGGACGTAACCTCGCTACTGGAAAAGAAGTGGAAGTTGGTGAGGCAGTGGGTATCATTGCCGCTCAATCTATCGGGGAACCTGGAACACAGTTAACTATGCGTACATTCCACACAGGTGGGGTTGCTGGTGACGATATCACACAGGGTTTACCTCGTATCCAGGAGGTATTTGAAGCCCGTAATCCAAAAGGGCAAGCTGTCATTAGTGAAATTCATGGTCACGTGAAGGAAATTAATGAAGTGAAAGATAAAAAAGAAGTTGTTGTTCAAGGTGATGTGGAGCAACGATCTTATACAGTTCCATACAATGCTCGACTAAAAGTTACCATTGGAGATGCAATTGCGGCAGGTCAAGTATTGACAGAAGGTTCTGTTGACCCTAAAGAATTGCTTAAGGTAACTGGCGTAGAAGGTGTACAGGAATATTTACTTCGAGAGGTTCAAAAGGTTTACCGTATGCAAGGGGTTGAAATCGGTGATAAGCACGTCGAGGTTATGGTTCGCCAAATGCTACGTAAAATCCGAGTTATTGATTCTGGAGACACCGATGTACTACCTGGATCCTTGCTCGAGGTACATCAGTTTAGAGATGCTAACCAAAAAGCATTGTTGGAAGGAAAACAACCTGCTGTTGGTCGTCCTATTATGCTTGGTATTACGAAAGCATCTCTCGAAACAGATTCCTTCTTATCTGCTGCTTCCTTCCAGGAAACAACAAGAGTTCTTACGGATGCGGCAATTAAAGGAAAACGTGATGAACTTCTAGGTCTAAAAGAGAATGTTATCATCGGTAAGCTTGTACCTGCTGGAACAGGGATGAGTCGTTATCGTAAGATTACCCCTGTAAAGGAAGAAGAACCTGCTGATTTCATTGAAACTGACGAAGAAGAATTCATTACTCAAATTTAATGATAGTCTTCAACCCTTTAGTCTCTGACTAGAGGGTTGAAACCCTAATAAATAATTGCAAGATTTAGTTGACATTGAAAATATAGAATGATAATATATTCAAGGTGCTCTACTATCCTTGTTACTTTGGAGGATTGAAATGTCTTATGAAAAAGTAGCACAGGCTCAATCAAATCTCATAATCGGGACCAAACAAACTGTTAAAGCTATGAAAAATAGCATGGTCCAAGAAGTCGTGATTGCAGAAGATGCTGATCAGCATATCACGAATAAAATTCTTCGACTGGCACATGAGCTTGGGATTCCTTACTCATCAGTTCCATCGATGAAGAGGTTGGGAAAAGCTTGTGGAATTGATGTTGGAGCTACTGTTGTGGCGATAAAGCAATAAAGTTTTGGCATTGGAAGTATCCAAACGCGAAAACTTTGTTTTTTGCCTAATTATGAACCACCTGGATATGTGGGATTACTTTTAACGCTGAAAGGAGGAAAACAGAAGATGCCTACAATAAATCAACTTGTACGCAAAGGTCGTACTTCAAAAACTAAAAAGTCAGACTCACCAGCACTTAACAAGGGATACAATAGCTTCAAAAAATCTCTTACAAATGAATCTTCACCACAAAAACGTGGAGTTTGTACTCGTGTTGGTACTTTAACACCAAAGAAGCCAAACTCAGCACTTCGTAAATATGCTCGTGTACGTTTGACAAATGGAATTGAGGTAACAGCATACATTCCTGGTATTGGACATAATCTCCAAGAGCACAGTGTTGTGCTTATCCGCGGGGGACGTGTTAAGGACTTACCAGGGGTGCGTTATCACATTGTGCGTGGAGCTTTAGATACGGCTGGAGTAGAAGGTCGTATGCAAGGTCGTTCCAAATACGGGACAAAGAGACCGAAAAAAAAGTAATGCAAGTATGAATAACTTGATGTGAAAGGAGGGGAACATATGCCACGTAAAGGACCCGTTCAAAAACGTGATGTGTTGCCAGATCCAATGTATAATTCAAAGCTTGTAACCCGCCTAATTAACCAAGTAATGGTTGATGGACAGCGTGGAAAGGCTCAAAAGATACTTTATAACGCTTTTCAACTTGTGCAGGAACGCAGTGGAAAAGATCCAATGGAAGTTTTCGAACAAGCACTGAAAAATGTTATGCCAGTTTTGGAAGTTCGCGCACGCCGTGTTGGTGGTTCAAACTACCAAGTACCAGTTGAGGTACGCCCGGAGCGTCGTCAAACACTTGGCCTTCGTTACATTGTTAACTACTCTCGCCTACGCGGAGAAAAAACAATGGAAGAGCGTCTAGCTAATGAAATTCTTGATGCAGCAAACAATACAGGTGCATCTGTGAAGAAGCGCGAAGATATGCACAAGATGGCGGAAGCAAACAAAGCATTCGCACATTATCGTTGGTAAGAACAATTATAAAACTATAATAGATTGCAGGAAGGAGAAAGATTCATGGCTAGAGAATTCTCCTTGGAAAGAACACGAAATATCGGTATCATGGCGCATATTGACGCTGGTAAAACTACTGCTACCGAACGTATTCTTTTCTATACAGGACGCATCCACAAAATCGGTGAAACTCATGAAGGTGCATCTCAGATGGACTGGATGGAGCAGGAACAAGAACGTGGAATCACAATTACATCTGCGGCTACAACTGCTCAGTGGAAAGGCCATCGTATTAACATCATTGATACACCAGGACACGTAGACTTCACAGTTGAGGTTGAACGTTCCCTACGCGTACTTGATGGTTCCGTGGCTGTGCTTGATGCTCAATCAGGGGTTGAGCCACAAACAGAAACAGTATGGCGTCAAGCAACAACTTATGGCGTTCCGCGTATTGTTTTCGTGAATAAAATGGATAAGATCGGCGCTGACTTCTTGTATTCTGTAGGAACGTTACATGATAGATTGGGTGCAAACGCACATCCAGTTCAACTTCCGATTGGTGCGGAAGATGAGTTTGAAGGAATCATTGACCTTGTAGAATGGAAAGCTTATTACTATGAGGATGATTTAGGTACACGTACTGATGCACGTGACATTCCTGAAGAATTCATCGATCAAGCAGAAGAATATCGAGGCAAATTAATCGAGGCTGTTGCTGATTTAGATGAAGAATTAATGATGAAGTATCTTGAGGGTGAAGAAATTTCAAACGACGAGCTTAAAGCTGCTGTTCGTAAAGCAACCCTTAGTGTTGAGTTCTACCCAGTACTTTGTGGTTCTGCCTTTAAAAACAAAGGGGTTCAGTTGTTAATTGATGCTGTTATTGATTATCTACCAGCTCCTACTGACGTTCCTCCAATTAAGGGGATCATTCCAGAAACTGAGGAAGAAGTTACTCACAAGGCAGATGACAGCGAACCATTCTCTGCTCTTGCCTTTAAAGTTATGACAGACCCGTTTGTTGGTAAACTTACATTCTTCCGAGTATATTCTGGAACATTAGATTCTGGATCTTATGTACAAAACTCTACAAAAGGAAAACGTGAGCGTGTAGGTCGTATTCTACAAATGCACGCAAACCACCGTGAGGAAATTTCTAAGGTATATTCTGGAGACATAGCAGCCGCCGTAGGTTTAAAGGATACTTCAACCGGGGATACTCTGTGTGATGAAAAAAACCTTGTAATACTTGAGTCTATGGAATTCCCTGAGCCAGTTATCTCAGTTGCTATTGAACCAAAATCAAAAGCAGACCAAGATAAAATGGCAGTTGCCCTTGGTAAGCTTGCTGAAGAAGATCCAACCTTCAGAACTGAAACTAATCCTGAAACTGGTCAAACGATCATTTCTGGCATGGGTGAGCTTCACTTGGACATTATCGTTGACCGTATGCGTCGCGAATTTAAAGTGGAAGCTAATGTTGGTGCTCCGCAGGTTGCATATCGTGAAACATTCCGTTCTTCTGCAGAAGTGGAAGGAAAGTTTGTACGTCAGTCTGGTGGACGCGGACAATATGGTCATGTTTGGATTAAATTTGAACCAAACGAAGAAGGCGCTGGATTTGAATTTATTAACGCAGTCGTTGGTGGGGTAGTTCCTCGTGAATATATCGGACCTGTTCAACAAGGTATCGTAGAATCAGCTGCTAATGGAGTATTAGCAGGATACCCGCTAATCGATTTTAAAGCTACTTTATACGATGGTTCATACCATGATGTTGACTCAAGTGAAATGGCATTTAAAGTTGCTGCCTCCATGGCGTTGAAAGCAGCTAAGAACAAGTGTAACCCAGTTCTTCTTGAGCCAATGATGAAAGTTGAAGTAGTAATCCCAGAAGAATATATGGGAGATATCATGGGTGATATTACTTCACGTCGCGGACGTGTGGAAGGTATGGGATCCCGTGGTAATGCACAAGTAGTTAATGCTTTTGTGCCACTTTCAGAAATGTTTGGTTATGCGACTGCACTTCGTTCAAACACTCAAGGTCGTGGAACATATACAATGCACTTTGATCATTACGAAGAAGTCCCAAAATCCATCTCTGAAGAAATCATCAAGAAAAATTCAGGACAATAATTGATTTTTTAAGCAGGATCAAGTATAACTTTTGTTAGAAGCTTGAAGTTTAGAGGATAACTCCTTTAAACTTTGGGTATTAACATAATTTTAATTACACATAAACTTTTGTTTATTTTAAAGGAGGAACTTCTAAATGGGAAAAGAAAAATTTGATCGTTCCAAAGCCCACGTAAACATTGGTACTATTGGACACGTTGACCATGGTAAAACAACTCTAACAGCTGCTATCACCACTGCGCTTCATAAGAAATACAATCGTGGTACTGCAATGGCTTATGACCAAATCGATGGTGCTCCAGAAGAGCGCGAGCGTGGTATTACTATCGCTACTGCACACGTTGAGTATGAAACTGACAGCCGTCACTATGCTCACGTTGACTGCCCAGGACACGCTGACTATGTTAAAAACATGATCACTGGTGCTGCTCAAATGGACGGAGCTATCCTAGTCGTATCTGCTGCTGATGGCCCAATGCCACAAACTCGTGAGCATATCCTACTTTCTCGTCAGGTTGGTGTACCTTACATCGTAGTATTCTTAAACAAAACTGACATGGTAGATGACGAAGAACTTCTAGAATTGGTAGAAATGGAAGTGCGTGACCTACTTACTGAATACGACTTCCCTGGGGATGATGTACCAGTAATCAAAGGTTCTGCTCTTAAAGCTCTTCAAGGTGATGAAGAGTACGAAGCTAAAATCTTCGAACTTATGGAGGCTGTTGATGAGTACATTCCAACTCCAGAGCGTGACACTGACAAGCCATTCATGATGCCGGTTGAGGATGTATTCTCAATTACTGGACGTGGAACAGTTGCTACTGGTCGTGTTGAGCGAGGTAAAGTTAAAGTTGGTGACGAAGTTGAGATCATCGGTCTTGCTGAAGCTCCATCTAAGACTATTGTAACTGGAGTAGAAATGTTCCGTAAGCTTCTTGACTTTGCTGAAGCTGGTGACAACATTGGAGCTCTACTTCGTGGGGTTGCTCGCGATGACATCAACCGCGGTCAAGTACTTGCGAAGCCAGGAACAATCACACCTCATACTAACTTCAAAGCTGAGGTTTATGTTCTATCTAAAGAAGAAGGTGGACGTCATACTCCATTCTTCTCTAACTACCGTCCGCAGTTCTACTTCCGTACAACTGATGTAACTGGTGTTGTTAGTCTTCCAGAAGGCGTTGAAATGGTAATGCCTGGAGATAACATTGAAATGAGTGTTGAACTTATTTCTCCAATCGCGATCGAAGAAGGAACTAAGTTTTCTATTCGTGAAGGTGGACGTACAGTAGGCGCTGGCGTAGTAGCTTCTATCCAAAAATAATTGTTAATTTTAAAGGGGTAGCCAATAGGGCTGCCTCTTTTTTACAAGATAAGAAAGTATAAAATATGTCTAGCTCCAGCGCCCTATCGACTAGAGTCGGTTCCCTCCTCTCCATCGATAAGTCAACATCGATTCACTTCGTGAACCGTGTTTCCTTTATCTCGGAGGATCGTAGGCTAAAACCGCCACATCGTGTGGCAACGCCTACGTGACCCACATCCTGTGGGCCTCACCGCCTTACGTCGATGATCGAGGGCGCTTGCGCTTTTCTTATTTATATCACAGGTTTCTGGTTTTAGAGGAATTACTTTGCTTGGGTTAAGTTTATGTGCAATTACATACTTTTGCGTGCTGCTATCAATGATTGCGTGACGATAAATAGATTTACGAGACGGTTACAAAAATTTATGTGATAAAAAGATTGTTTTATGTGACGGTATTTCTATGTATAGTGCCATTATAGAAGGATCCGTGCCAAACGAATTCATTGAGTGATGAAATCTCTTTTTATGTGATGGGGAAAGATTTCTATGTGATAAAAATCAGCTGTTATGTGCAAGTTTTTATTAATCTTGTGCATATATGTGAAAATTAACTTAGTTAAGTGCTACAAAGAACCTTTGCGTGCCGCCAGACCATCAATCGACTCACAAAATCAAGTTGTCATACAATAACCCTCCAAATATACCCCAAAAAGTTTCTACTATATATATGTTTTTGTTTGGCAATCATGATAAATGGGAATTTGGAATTAAAAACGGCAATTATTGGATACCCTTGAATTTACGCATAATCCTCGTTATAATACTACTTGCCGTTCTTTTTGACTTTTACAGGCAACTAGGAATGAAGAAAACAATTGTTAAACCTTTCTAGGTATATTTTTTTATAGTAAAGGTTGCAATCATCTATCGATTTCTATATAATATTTAATGTTGGTCATAAAAGGCGATGATGCGGAAGGTTGCTGACACACCCGGCCCCTTTGCCATGGCAGAGTGTGTGAGGGAAATTTTCGCGGAGAATGTCTGTTTAAAAAAATAGGCGATAAAGGAGGGAAAATAATGGCAAAAGAAAAGATTCGTATTCGTTTAAAGGCGTATGATCATCGTATTCTTGATCAATCCGCTGAAAAGATTGTGGATACTGCAAAGCGTTCAGGTGCAAGCGTTTCTGGTCCAATTCCGTTGCCAACGGAAAAGACTATATACACTATTCTACGCGCAGTGCATAAGTACAAGGACTCTCGTGAACAATTCGAGATGCGTACACACAAGCGTTTGATTGACATTGTGAATCCAACGCCGCAAACGGTTGATTCACTTATGCGTTTGGATCTTCCATCCGGTGTGGATATTGAAATTAAATTATAATTTGAAAACAATTTAGGAGGTGTAACGGATGACGAAAGGAATCTTAGGTCGTAAAATCGGCATGACGCAGATCTTTACAGAAGCGGGCGAATTAGTCCCTGTCACAGTAGTGCAAGCAGAATCAAACGTTGTACTACAAGTTAAAACTGCGGAAAACGATGGCTACGAAGCGATTCAGCTTGGTTTTGCTGAGAAAAAAGAAGTAAGATCAAACAAAGCTGAAAAGGGTCATGCTGAAAAGGCGAACACAAGCCCTAAGCGCTTCGTTCGTGAATTCCGTAATTCAGGTCCTGCAGAAGTAGGGCAAGAAATTAAGGTAGATATTTTTGAAGCTGGAGATAAAATTGATGTAACTGGAACTTCTAAAGGGAAAGGTTTCCAAGGCTCTATTAAGAGACACAACCAATCTCGTGGACCAATGTCTCATGGTTCTCGTTATCACCGCCGTCCTGGTTCAATGGGTGCTGTAGATCCAATGCACGTATTTAAAGGTAAAAACCTACCAGGTCAAATGGGTGGAGAACAAATTACAATTCAAAATCTTGAAGTTGTAAGTGTAGATACGGAACGCAATTTGCTTCTTATTAAAGGAAATGTTCCAGGAGCTAAAAAATCATTCGTTAAAATTACGAGTGCAGTAAAAGGCTAATAACCATTAAGGAAGGGAGGATATGTCATGCCTAAAGTAGCACTATATAACCAAACCGGAGCGAAGGTTGGAGATGTTGAGCTTTCAGAATCCGTATTTGGTATTGAACCAAACACACATGTATTACATGAAGCTGTCTTAATGCAACGCGCGTCAATGCGTCAAGGCACTCATGCTGTTAAAAATCGTGCGGAAGTGAGTGGCGGCGGTCGTAAGCCATGGCGCCAAAAAGGTACTGGTCGTGCTCGTCAAGGTTCCATTCGTTCACCACAATGGGTAGGGGGCGGAACTGTATTTGGTCCATCGCCACGTACCTACAGCTATAAACTACCTAAAAAAGTGCGTCGTCTAGCATTAAAATCTGCGCTTTCTAGCAAAGTAAAAGAAGATGCTATTTATGTACTAGAAGGATTATCTATTGAGGCACCAAAGACTAAGGATATTCTAAGTGTTCTTAATGGATTGAATGTAAAATCTGCATTAATCGTTACAACTGATCGTGAAGAGAACGTAATCCGTTCTTCTAACAATCTACAAAATGTAAAAGCACTTAACGTAAGCGAAGTAAACGTGCTTGATTTGCTTACGCATGACGCTCTTATCTTAACGAAGGATGCAGCTGAAAAAGCAGGGGAGGTGCTTGCATAATGAAAGGACCACGTGATATCATAAAACGCCCTGTTATTACCGAACGTTCTGCTGACCTTATGGCAGAGAAAAAGTATACGTTTGAAGTAAGTCCAAAGGCTAACAAGACTGAAATCAAAGATGCTGTTGAAACGATTTTTGATGTAAAAGTTGAGAAAGTAAGCACAATGAATTACAAAGGTAAATTCAAGCGTATGGGACGTTACGGTGGGTATCGTTCAGATCGCAAGAAAGCCATTGTTAAACTAAGTGCTGATAGCAAAGAACTTGAATTTTTTGAAGGTGTATAAATTATTAATCTAGAGAAGGAGGGAACTGGAGATGGCGATCAAAAAGTATAAACCAACCTCTAACGGTCGTAGAGGAATGTCAGTATCTGATTACGCTGAAATCACTACTGATAAGCCGGAAAAATCTCTGCTTGCTCCATTGCATAAACGTGGTGGACGTAACAACCAGGGTAAACTAACGGTTCGTCATCAGGGCGGTGGCCATAAGCGCCAATATCGTATCATTGACTTTAAACGCGACAAAGATGGAATACCAGGCCGCGTTGCTACAATTGAGTACGATCCAAACCGCACTGCAAACATTGCACTAATTAATTACTCTGATGGAGAAAAGCGTTATATCTTAGCTCCGAAAGGAATTCGAGTAGGAGATGTCATTGAATCAGGAGAAAATGCTGATATCAAGGTAGGTAACGCACTTCCATTAAATAATATTCCTGTAGGTACAGTAATTCATAACGTTGAGTTAAAACCAGGACGCGGAGGACAGCTTGTTCGTTCTGCAGGAGCTCAAGCTCAAATTCTAGGACGTGAAGATAAATATGTTCTTATTCGTCTAGTGTCTGGTGAAGTTCGTTTAGTTCTTGGAACTTGCCGTGCAACAGTAGGTCAAGTTGGTAACCTTGATAACGAGCTTATCAATGTTGGTAAAGCTGGACGTTCTCGTTGGAATGGTATCCGTCCAACTGTTCGTGGTTCTGTAATGAACCCTAATGATCACCCACACGGTGGTGGTGAAGGACGCGCGCCTATCGGACGCAAATCGCCAATGTCACCATGGGGTAAACCAACTCTTGGTTACAAGACTCGTAAACGCAACAAAGCTTCTGATAAGTTTATTGTACGTCGTCGTAAAAAATAAGATTTTTGGGATTGAAAGGCGGCCTAGCCGTCTCGCAATCACGAAAGGAGGTTAAACTATGGGTCGAAGCCTTAAAAAGGGACCTTTCGTTGACGATCATTTGATGAGTAAGGTTGAAAAACTTAATGAAGATGATAAAAAACAATTAATTAAAACTTGGTCTCGTCGTTCTACTATTTTCCCGAACTTTATTGGCCACACTATCGCTGTTTATGACGGTCGCAAACATGTGCCTGTATATATCACAGAAGATATGGTTGGACATAAGTTAGGTGAATTCGCACCAACACGCACCTACAAAGGTCACGCTGGTGATGACAAGAAAACAAAACGTTAAGTGAGAGGGGGCATAATCCATGCAAGCTAAATCTATTGCTAGATCCGTTCGTATTGCTCCTCGCAAAGCGCGTTTAGTTGTTGATCTAATCCGAGGAAAAGAAGTTGGTGAGGCATTGGCGATTCTTCGTCATACTCAACGAGCAGCTTCTCCAATCGTTGAAAAGGTGTTAAAATCTGCTATCGCGAACGCAGAGCATAACTATGAAATGGACACTGACAACTTAGTAGTTACGGAAGCTTATGTAAATGAAGGAGCAACATTGAAACGTTTCAGACCACGTGCGATGGGACGTGCAAGTCAAATTAACAAGCGCACTAGCCACATCACATTAGTGGTATCAGAAAAGAAGGAGGGATAGTTAGTGGGTCAAAAAGTAAACCCTGTCGGTCTAAGAATCGGTGTTATTCGTGATTGGGAATCAAAATGGTATGCTGGTAAAGACTATGCTGATTTACTTCATGAAGACATTAAGATTCGTGAATATATCGAAGCTCGTTTGAAGGACGCTGCACTTTCTAAAGTAGAAATCGAGCGTGCTGCGAACCGTGTAAATATAACAGTTCACACCGCAAAGCCAGGTATGGTAATTGGTAAAGGTGGTTCCGAAGTAGAAGCACTTCGTAAATCGCTAAGTGACTTATCAGGCAAGCGTGTTCACATTAATATTGTAGAAGTGAAAAAAGCTGATATCGATGCAAAATTAGTTGCTGAAAATATCGCTCGTCAATTAGAAAACCGTATCTCATTCCGTCGTGCTCAAAAGCAAGCTATCCAACGTGCAATGCGTGGAGGAGCAAAAGGAATTAAAACTCAAGTATCTGGTCGTTTAGGCGGAGCGGATATTGCTCGCGCAGAACATTATAGCGAAGGAACTGTACCACTTCATACACTTCGTGCAGATATCGATTATGGAACTGCAGAAGCTGACACAACTTATGGTAAGCTTGGTGTTAAAGTATGGATCTACCGTGGAGAAGTCCTTCCAACTAAGAAAAAAGACTAAGGAAGGGGGAAAAGCATTATGTTAATGCCAAAACGTGTAAAACATCGTAAGCAACATCGTGGACGCATGAAAGGTCGTGCGAAAGGTGGTACTGAAGTAGCTTTCGGTGAATATGGATTACAAGCACTTGACGCATCATGGATTACAAGTCGTCAAATTGAGGCGGCGCGTATTGCTATGACTCGTTATATGAAACGTGGCGGTAAGGTTTGGATCAAAATTTTCCCTGATAAGCCTTACACCGCAAAGCCATTAGAAGTACGTATGGGATCCGGTAAAGGTGCACCTGAAGGTTGGGTTGCTGTTGTTAAACCGGGCAAAATCATGTTTGAAATTGCTGGAGTACCTGAAGAAGTAGCTCGCGAAGCTTTGCGCCTTGCAGCTCATAAGCTACCAGTAAAAACTAAGTTCGTAAAACGCGAAGAAATTGGTGGTGAAATAAATGAAGGCTAATGAAATCAGAGAACTAACCACTGCCGAAATTGAACAAAAGGTCATGTCTTTGAAAGAAGAACTCTTTAACCTTCGTTTCCAGTTAGCCACTGGACAACTTGAAAATACAGCTCGTATTCGAGAAGTACGTAAATCAATTGCACGTATGAAAACAGTCGTTCGTGAACGTGAAGTTGGAGTTAATAACCGATAAATGAGAGGAGGTTACCCTCAAATGAGTGAACGTAACTATCGAAAAGTTTACACCGGACGTGTGGTATCCGATAAAATGGATCAAACCATTACAGTGCTAGTAGAAACATATAAATTCCATAAGCTTTATGGAAAACGTGTAAAGTATTCAAAGAAATTTAAGGCTCATGACGAACAAAATCAGGCTAAAACAGGTGATGTCGTAAAAATCATGGAAACTCGTCCTATTTCTAAGACGAAGCGTTTCCGTCTGATCGAAGTCGTTGAAGAAGCTGTAATTATCTAATTTAGATTTGTTCGGACCGATTCCGAAGGGAGGTAAATGCGGTATGATTCAACAAGAAACTCGTTTAAAGGTTGCAGATAACTCTGGAGCTCGTGAGGTATTGACTATTAAGGTTCTCGGAGGTTCTGGCCGTAAAACTGCTAATATTGGGGACGTTATCGTCTGTTCGGTGAAACAAGCAACACCAGGAGGCGTTGTCAAAAAAGGTGATGTCGTTAAAGCTGTTGTTGTTCGTACAAAGAGTGGAGTTCGTCGTACTGACGGTTCTTATATCAAGTTCGATGAAAATGCAGCTGTAATTATCCGCGATGACAAAAGTCCACGTGGAACACGTATCTTTGGACCAGTTGCCCGTGAATTGCGTGATGCTAAATTCATGAAAATCGTATCATTAGCACCAGAAGTATTATAAAGTTTCATATTAGCCTTGTAAGGAGGTGCACCAAACATGCACGTAAAAAAAGGTGACAAAGTCATGGTGATCTCTGGTAAAGACAAAGGAAAACAAGGAACCATCTTAGAGGCTTACCCTAAAAAGGACCGTGTTCTTGTAGAAGGTATTAATCTAGTGAAGAAACACGCAAAGCCTTCACAAGATAATCCTCAAGGCGGTATCCTTAACCAGGAAGCACCAGTTCATGTATCCAATGTAATGCCAATCGATCCTAAATCAGGCGAACCAACTCGTGTCGGATATGAAGTGAAAGACGGCAAGAAGGTTCGTATTGCGAAAAAATCAGGTCAACCGTTAGATAAATAATCAAGCGTCGAAAGGAGGGCTACTTGATGAGCGAACTTAAGCGTCAATATCAAGAAGAAATCGTACCATCAATGATGAGTAAATTTAATTACAGCTCTGTTATGGAAGTACCTAAAATTGAGAAGATCGTTATCAATATGGGTGTGGGTGATGCAGTTCAAAATTCAAAAGCACTAGACAGCGCTGTTGAAGAACTTGCTCTTATTTCCGGACAGAAGCCAGTAGTAACTAAGGCGAAAAAATCAATTGCAACATTCCGTTTGCGTGAAGGTATGCCAATCGGTGCAAAAGTGACACTTAGAGGAGATCGAATGTATGACTTCTTCCACAAGCTAGTTAGCGTATCTCTACCACGTGTACGTGACTTCCGTGGGATTTCTAAGAAAGCTTTTGACGGACGTGGTAACTACACACTAGGTGTGAAAGAACAATTGATTTTCCCTGAAATAGATTACGATAAAGTAAGTAAAATTCGCGGAATGGACATTGTTATTGTAACAACTGCCAATACCGATGAAGAAGCTCGTGAACTTCTAGCTCAGTTTGGTATGCCATTTCAAAAATAACCAATCAGAGCCATTAAAGGAGGTAAAACAGTGGCGAAAAAATCTATGATTGCAAAGCAAAAACGAACTCAAAAGTTCCAAGTGCGTGAATATACTCGCTGCGAACGTTGTGGTCGTCCACATTCTGTAATTCGTAAATTCAAGCTTTGCCGTATTTGTTTCCGTGAACTTGCCTATAAAGGACAAATTCCTGGCGTAAAAAAAGCAAGCTGGTAAACCCCGTTTAGGGAAGGAGGTAATTGTAAAATGGTTATGACTGATCCAATTGCGGATATGCTAACAAGAATACGTAATGCGAATATGGTACGTCACGAGAAGCTAGAAATTCCTGCTTCAAAGGTGAAAAAGGAATTAGCTGACATTTTAAAGCGTGAAGGTTTTATTCGTGATTATGAATTCGTTGAAGATAATAAACAAGGAATCTTGCGTATTTTTCTAAAGTACGGTGCTAATAACGAGCGCGTTATTACTGGGTTGAAGCGTATCAGTAAACCAGGTCTTCGTGTATATGCAAAAGCAGAAGAGCTTCCACGTGTACTAAACGGCCTTGGAATTGCAGTAGTTTCAACTTCAAAAGGTGTATTAACTGATAAAGAAGCACGCCGCGAATCCGTCGGTGGCGAAGTGCTTGCATACATTTGGTAATCAAGTCTTTTAGACAGGAGGTGCAATGAATGTCTCGCGTAGGTTTAAAACAATTAGAAATTCCTAGTGGTGTTGAAGTTAAAATTGACGGCACTACAGTTACTGTAAAAGGACCGAAGGGTGAATTAACTCGTATGTTCCACCCTGACATGGAGATCAAGGTAGAAGATAACATTCTGACTGTATCTCGTCCAAGTGATCAAAAAGAACATCGTGCCCTGCATGGTACTACTCGTAGTATAATTGGAAATATGGTTCAAGGTGTCTCTGAAGGCTTCCAAAAGAACCTAGAAATTATCGGTGTAGGTTACCGCGCTCAAAAGCAAGGCGATAAAGTTGTTGTGAGTGCCGGGTACTCTCATCCAGTTGAAATTGAAAAGCGTGAAGGAATTGAAATAGAGGTTCCTGCTAATACAAAGATCACTGTTAAAGGGATCGATAAAGAATTAGTGGGTGCTGTTGCCGCTAATATCCGTGCAATTCGTCCGCCAGAGCCTTATAAAGGTAAAGGGATTCGTTATGAGGGTGAATATGTACGTCGTAAGGAAGGTAAAACCGCGAAATAACGTTCGTTAGGGAACAGAAAGGAGTGACCTAGATGATCACAAAGCAAAATAAAAATGCTACTCGTAAAAAGAGACATTTGCGTGTTCGTCGTACGTTGTTCGGAACTGCTGAACGTCCACGCCTAAATGTTTATCGTTCAAATAAACACATCTATGCTCAGCTTATTGATGATCAAAATGGTGTGACATTAGCAAGTGCATCAACTGTTGATAAAGAATTTAATCTTGAGAGCACTTCTAATATCGAAGCAGCTCAAAAAGTGGGCGAATTGATCGCAAAGCGTGCAACCGAAAATGGTCATAAAGTAGTCGTATTCGATCGTGGAGGATACCTTTACCACGGCCGCATTCAGGCTCTAGCGGATTCTGCACGTGAAAACGGTCTTGAATTTTAATTGTAAAAGGAGGGACAATAATGCTTCAAATTGATCCAAATAAATTGGAACTGGAAGAACGCGTAGTGACAGTCAACCGTGTAGCCAAGGTTGTAAAAGGTGGACGTCGTTTCCGCTTTGCTGCACTAGTGGTTGTTGGAGATAAAAATGGTCATGTTGGATTTGGTACAGGAAAAGCTCAGGAAGTACCAGATGCGATTAGAAAAGCAATTGAAGATGCGAAGAAAAACTTAATTACAGTGCCGATTGTTGGTACAACAATTCCGCACCAAGTTGTTGGAATTTATGGCGCAGGAAACATTTTGTTAAAACCAGCTTCTGAGGGTACAGGAGTAATTGCTGGTGGACCTGTTCGTGCGGTACTTGAGTTAGCAGGAGTAGGCGACATTCTTTCTAAATCTTTAGGTTCTAACACACCAATTAACATGGTTCGCGCAACCGTTAATGGGTTAAAAGAACTTAAGCGTGTAGAAGAAGTTGCGAAGCTTCGCGGTAAGTCAGTAGAGGAATTGTTAGGATAGGGGGGATATGACATTGGCTAAAAAATTAGAAATTACCCTCACTCGTAGCGTAATTGGACGTCCTGAAAACCAACGTGCAACCGTTCAGTCTTTAGGACTACGCAAGATCCATCAAACCGTTGTTCATGATGATACTCCAGCCGTACGCGGCAAAGTAACAAAAGTATCCCATCTTGTATCGGTAAAGGAAGTTTAATAACGAATAGTACTAAGAGGAGGTGCTCGCATGAAACTACATGAATTAAAGCCAGCTGAAGGTGCTCGCAAGGAACGTAACCGTGTAGGACGCGGAATGAGTTCTGGTAACGGTAAAACTTCCGGTCGTGGACATAATGGTCAAAATTCACGTTCTGGTGGAGGAGTTCGCCCTGGGTTTGAAGGGGGTCAAATGCCGTTATTCCAACGATTACCCAAGCGTGGATTTACAAATATTCATCGTAAGGAATACACAGTAGTGAACCTAGAAACATTAAACCGCTTTGAAGATGGTACTGAAGTGACTCCAGAGCTTCTATTGGAGCAAGGTGTTATTAGTAAGCTTCAAGCAGGTATTAAGGTATTAGGCAAGGGTAACCTTGAGAAAAAACTAACTGTTAAAGCTCATAAGTTCTCTGCTTCCGCTAAAGAGGCGATCGAAGTAGCGGGCGGTCAAACTGAGGTGATTTAATGTTCCGTACAATCTCCAATTTTATGCGTGTAGGTGACATTCGACGTAAGATCATTTTTACTTTACTCATGCTTGTCATCTTCCGAATCGGAACGTTTATCCCTGTTCCGTTTACCAACAAAGGCGCGATCGATTTTATGAATGAAAGCAACGTTTTTGGCTTCTTGAATACATTCGGTGGTGGTGCACTTCAACAATTCTCCATATTTGCGATGGGGATTATGCCATACATCACCGCATCCATTATCATGCAGCTATTGCAAATGGATGTTGTGCCGAAGTTTACAGAATGGAAGAAGCAAGGTGAAGTTGGGCGTCGAAAGTTAGCTCAGTTTACCCGCTATGGAACTATAGTACTTGCGTTTGTTCAGGCAATTGGAATGTCCATTGGATTCAATGCACTAACCAATAACACATTGATTGTGAATCCTAATGTTGGCACATATGTGATTATTGCTGTCGTACTAACAAGTGGAACAGCATTTCTAATGTGGCTTGGAGAACAAATTACTGCTCATGGAGTAGGAAATGGAATATCTATCATTATTTTCGGTGGTATTGCGGCAGGCATTCCAAATGGAGCTAATCAGATCTACGCGCAATTCTTTGAAGATCCAGGGGATGCGCTATTCTTAAATATTGTAATTGTTGCCATCCTATTACTAGTCATCTTAGCAGTCATAGTAGGAGTTATCTTTATACAACAAGCATTACGTAAAATTCCTGTCCAATATGCTAAGCGTCTGGTAAATCGTTCACCAGTAGGAGGACACTCTACGCATCTACCTTTAAAAGTAAATGCTGCAGGGGTTATTCCAGTTATCTTTGCGATTTCTTTTATGATTGCCCCAAGAACGATCGCTGGATTTTTTGCTGATTCGGAAATAGGTTCAACTATTGAATATATCTTTGATTATTCACAACCTATAGGAATGCTGATCTACGTAGCACTAATTATTGCATTTACCTATTTCTATACATTTGTTCAGGTTAATCCAGAGCAAATGGCGGAAAATTTAAAGAATCAGGGTGGATATATTCCTGGAATTCGTCCTGGAAAAAACACCGAAACTTATCTGACTCGTGTCATGTACCGCTTAACATTCGTAGGCTCGATTTTCCTAGCAGCAGTATCTGTATTGCCAATAATTTTGGCATCTGTGGCTAATCTGCCACCGGCTGTTCAAATTGGGGGAACTAGCTTACTCATCGTAATTGGTGTAGCACTCGAAACGATGAAGCAGCTTGAGAGTCAGCTTGTAAAGCGTCATTATAAAGGGTTTATTAAACAATAGTCCTGTACGTTATGAAATATGAGAGCGAGGGGAACGTTTTGAATCTAATTCTTATGGGACTTCCGGGGGCCGGAAAAGGAACCCAAGCGGAAAAGATTGTTAAAAAGTACCAAATCCCTCATATCTCAACTGGAGATATGTTCCGAAATGCAATCAAGGAAGGAACAGAACTTGGTTTAAAAGCTAAAGCATTTATGGATCAAGGGGAGCTTGTTCCTGATGAAGTTACAATTGGAATTGTTCGAGAACGTTTGAGCAAAGAGGATTGTAATAAAGGATTTTTACTAGATGGATTCCCGCGAACAACTGCACAGGCAGAAGCGCTAGATGACATTTTAACCGATTTAAATAAAAAATTGGATTTCGTTCTACACATCGATGTTGATATGGATAAATTGGTAGAACGCCTAACAGGTCGACGTATTTGTCCAACTTGCGGTGCTACCTACCATGTTGAATTTAATCCACCAAAAGTGGAAGGAAAGTGTGACCGTGATGGTTCAGACCTTATTCAACGGGAAGATGATAAGCCTGAAACCGTTCGTAAACGCTTGGAAGTGAATGTAGAACAATCCCAACCACTATTGAACTATTACACTCAAAAAGGTTGCTTGGTTACAATAGATGGATATCAAGGAATCGACAAAGTATATGAAGATATCAATGCAAAGCTTGGAGGCTTGCAGTCATGATAATCACGAAAACGCCGCGAGAAATTGAGATTATGCGAAAAGCAGGTGAGATTGTTGCTCTTACTCATCAAGAATTGAAAAAGCATATTCAACCGGGGATAACGACAAAGGAACTGGATGCTATTGCTGATCGATTTATTCGAGGAAGAGATGCAATTCCGTCTTTCAAAGGGTATAATGGTTTTCGCGGCAGCATTTGTGCTTCAGTCAATGAGGAGCTTGTGCATGGTATACCAGGCAGCAGAAAGCTAAAAGATGGTGACATTATTAGCATTGATATAGGTGCTAAGTATAATGGATATCACGGAGATTCTGCTTGGACATATGCAGTTGGTGAAATTGATGAAGAGACTCAAAAACTTCTAGACGTAACGGAGGCTTCTCTTTTTAAAGGATTAGCTGAAGCGAAACCGGGGATGAGGCTCTCAAATATTTCACATGCGATACAGAGTTATGTTGAACCAGAAGGATTTTCAATCGTAAGGGAGTATGTTGGTCACGGGGTAGGGCAAGACTTACATGAGGACCCTCAAATTCCGCACTATGGACCTCCAAATAAAGGTCCAAGATTGAAACCGGGAATGGTTTTAGCAATTGAACCGATGGTTAATGCAGGCGAACGTTATGTAAAAACACTAGCCGATAACTGGACGGTCGTTACTGTTGATGGTAAAATGTGTGCACATTTTGAACACACTATAGCTATTACAGAAGAAGGTTTTGAAATTCTAACAAAAGCCTAAGCGAAGGTGATTATTGTTGAGTGAATCTGAGTCGGGTCCACGAATAGGTCAAATTGTTCGTGTGGTTCAAGGAAGAGAGGCAGATCAATATGCTGTCATTATCAGTATAATTGATAACCGTTTTGTTCTGCTTGCTGACGGAGAGAAACGAAAGTATGATAAGCCGAAGCGTAAAAATCTTCAACATGTTGAACTAACTGATTATATCTCAAGAGAAGTAGAGAATAGCCTTCTGGAAACAGGTCGCGTTACTAATGGAAAACTCCGGTTTGCAATATCAAAATTTGTAGAGAAGTATGTTTCGGTTGAAGAAAGGAGATCAACTTAATGGCGAAAGACGATGTTATTGAAATGGAAGGCACCGTCGTTGAAACCCTGCCTAACGCAATGTTCAAGGTAGAACTTGAAAACGGCCATACCGTGCTCGCCCATGTTTCTGGTAAGATTCGTATGCACTTCATTCGTATTTTACCTGGGGATAAAGTCACGGTTGAACTTTCTCCTTATGATTTAAGCAAAGGTCGTATTACGTATCGTTATAAATAAGGAATTCTCCTAACGAAGGAGGTATGGATGATGAAGGTAAGACCATCAGTAAAGCCAATGTGTGAAAAATGTAAAGTTATTCGTCGTAAAGGAAAAGTAATGGTAATTTGCGAGAATCCAAAACACAAACAAAAACAAGGATAATTGTAATTTAAAAGGAGGTGTACGACTAAATGGCACGTATTGCAGGTGTTGACATTCCGCGTGAAAAGCGCGTTGTCATTTCTTTAACGTACATTTATGGAATTGGAAAAGCTACAGCAAAGCAAATTTTAGCTGAAGCAGGTGTTTCTGAAGATACTCGTGTTCGTGACTTAACAGAAGACGAACTAGGAAACATTCGTAAAGCGGTAGAAAAGCATACAGTTGAAGGAGACCTTCGTCGTGAAGTTTCCCTTAATATTAAGCGTCTAATTGAAATTGGATCATACCGTGGTGTCCGCCATCGTCGTGGACTCCCAGTTCGTGGACAGAAAACAAAGAACAACTCTCGTACACGTAAGGGACCTCGTAGAACGGTAGCTAACAAGAAGAAGTAATAAAGGAGGTAAGTTAATTCATGGCACGTAAAACAAAAGCAACTGCTCGTAAACGTCGTGTAAAAAAGAATATTGAGTCTGGAATAGCTCATATTCGCTCTACATTTAACAATACGATTGTTACTGTTACAGATGTTCAAGGTAACGCGCTAGCATGGAGTAGTGCAGGAGCACTTGGATTTAGAGGTTCTCGTAAATCCACTCCATTCGCTGCTCAAATGGCTGCAGAAGCTGCTGCTAAAAGCTCTATGGAGCATGGGTTAAAGACACTTGAAGTAACAGTAAAAGGACCAGGCGCAGGTCGTGAAGCAGCCATTCGTGCTCTTCAAGCTGCAGGTCTTGAAGTAACAGCCATTAAAGATGTGACACCAGTTCCTCATAATGGTTGCCGCCCACCAAAACGTCGTCGCGTATAAATCGTACCGTATAGAATTTGTCACCCCTGTCTATAATGGGTTATGATAGGCTAATACAGCACGAGATCGCACAAACGAATGGTTGATAACCGTGCAGAATTTGGATCTGCCTACCTGAGGAATTTCGGTTAGACTAGTTCTAATCGAGGTTTCGACGTTTTAAAGGAGGGTTTTATTGGATGATCGAAATTGAAAAGCCGAAAATTGAAATGATTGAGATTAACGATAATGCTTTTTTTGGAAAGTTCGTTATCGAACCACTTGAACGTGGATATGGAACAACATTAGGAAACTCCTTGCGTCGTATCCTTTTATCCTCACTTCCTGGTGCTGCAGTAACAACAGTTCAAATTGATGGGGTTCTTCATGAGTTTTCAACAGTAGAAGGCGTAGTTGAAGATGTAACAACTATTATTTTGAATCTGAAGAAACTGGCTTTAAAGATTTACTCTGATGAGGAGAAAACTTTAGAAATCGATGTACAGGGAGAAGGAACCGTTACAGCTGCTGACATTACCCATGATAGTGATGTAGAAATTTTAAATCCGGATCTCCACATTGCTACCCTTTCTAGTAATGCAAATCTTCGTATGCGTATTACAGCAGAACGTGGTCGCGGGTACCGTCCAGCAGATGGAAACAATAAAGAGGATCAACCAATTGGAGTTATTCCAATTGACTCTATTTTCACACCGGTTTCTCGAGTGACTTACCAAGTAGAAAATACTCGTGTAGGTCAAATTGCAAATTTTGATAAGCTAACGTTGGACGTATGGACAGACGGTAGCATCCGGCCTAAAGAAGCTGTATCCTTAGGAGCTAAAATTTTAAATGAGCATTTAAATATCTTTGTTGGTTTAACTGATGAAGCTCAAAATGCTGAAATTATGGTTGAAAAAGAAGAGGATCAGAAGGAAAAAGTTCTTGAAATGACCATTGAAGAACTTGACTTATCTGTTCGTTCATACAACTGCCTTAAGCGTGCTGGAATTAACACGGTTCAAGAGCTAGCTCATAAGAGCGAAGAGGATATGATGAAAGTTCGTAATCTCGGACGCAAATCTTTGGAAGAGGTTAAGCACAAGCTTGAAGAGCTTGGCTTAGGACTTCGCAAAGAAGAATAATACCTTTTAGAATGATAGAAAAGTGCTCAGCAAAGGAGGGGACTTTAAATGGCACAACGTAAATTAGGTCGTCGTACTGCACCACGTATGGCACTACTTCGTGGTTTAGCAACTGACCTTATTATTCATGAGAGAGTAGAAACAACAGAAGCAAAGGCAAAAGAACTTCGCTCAACTGTTGAAAAAATGATTACACTCGGAAAACGCGGTGACATGCATGCGCGTCGTCAAGCAGCTGCATTTCTATATAATGCAAAGGCTAATGAAGAGGGCGACCAAGATGCGGTTCAAAAGCTGTTTTCAGATGTCGCTCCACGTTATCAAGACCGCCAAGGTGGATACACACGTATCCTGAAAGTAGGCGAACGTCGTGGAGACGGAGCAAAAACGGTGATTATAGAGCTTGTATAATAGACCGGTAGCACGAAAAGGGCAGGACACCAACATACGGTTGATCCCAGCCCTTTTTTTGTATCATTCGTTAATTTTAGATGGATAGTGTAGATGAAACGACAATAATTTTGTTGTTTAGACTATTTGCTTTTTGCTAGCTCCTAATTTATTTCCCCTGTTATTATAGTAAGAAAATAAGGTGTTCATTACCCGGGAAATAGTAAAAGAAGGGACAAAAAAGGTATGGACAAGCCATTAGTTTCATTTAAAGATGTTGAATTCAAGTATAGATCAGACGAGCCTCTAGTGTTGAAAGGGGTTAATTTTACTATTCAACCCAAGGAATGGGTAGCCATTATTGGTCATAACGGATCAGGAAAATCGACAATCGCTAAACTTATGAATGGACTCATTTTTCCCCAAAGTGGTTCTATCCAAGTAGGGGGATTATCCGTGAGTGAGGAGACAATTTGGGATATACGTTCTAAAGTTGGAATGGTATTTCAAAACCCAGATAATCAATTCGTAGGTACAACTGTAAAGGATGACGTAGCCTTCGGATTAGAAAATCGTGGCGTTCCACGACTGGATATGATTCAACGTATTGAAGAAAGTTTAAAAGCTGTAGGGATGGAAGCCTATGCTAATCATGAGCCACATCGACTGTCGGGTGGACAAAAGCAACGTGTGGCAATAGCTAGTGTCATGGCAGTTGCACCAGAAATTGTTATTTTGGATGAAGCAACTGCAATGCTTGATCCAAGAGGCCGAAAGGAAATCTTATCAACGATTCAAAATCTACGTAAAGAGAAAGAACTAGCGGTAGTCACCATTACCCATGACCTTCAAGAAGTAATGCTTGCAGATCGGGTTATTGTCATGAATCAGGGAGAAAAATGGTTAGAGGGAAGTCCAAGAGAGATCTTCTCCAGTTCTAATGAATTAAAAGAAATTGGACTAGATATTCCCTTTGTAACTAAAGTTACTGATGAATTGAGAAATATTGGTGTTACTATTGAGGGAGAACCGTTAAACCATGAGGAATTGGTGGAAAAACTATGGACATTATCTTCGACAAAGTAGGATATACGTATCAACCCAATACACCTTTTGAACATAGGGCTTTAAATGAGGTTAGCTTTCATATTCCCTCAGGAGCTTTCTTTGGTATTATTGGCCATACTGGTTCTGGGAAATCAACCCTTATTCAGCATTTGAATGGTTTATTAAAACCCACGGAAGGTCAAGTTAAGATTGGGGATTTTGTTTTAACTGCAGATGAGAAACCTAAAAACTTAAAAGATCTTCGCCAACGTGTTGGGGTTGTTTTTCAATATCCAGAGCATCAATTATTTGAAGAAACCGTTAAAAAGGACATTGCCTTTGGGCCGAAGAATTTTGGAGTACCTGAGAAACAAATAGAGAATCGAATTTTAGAAGCGATCGAAGCAGTGGGTTTATCAAAAGATTTATTAGATCGCTCACCTTTCGACTTAAGTGGAGGTCAAATGAGGCGTGTGGCAATTGCGGGTGTACTTGCTATGAAACCGAAAATACTCGTTCTAGATGAGCCAACAGCAGGTCTTGATCCACGCGGACACTTTGAAATTATGGAAATGTTCTCCCGGCTTCATAAGGAGCAATCCTTAACGACTGTTTTAGTGACTCACAGTATGGAGGATGCTTTAACTTATACAGATGAGATTCTGATTATGAATCAAGGACAAATGGTGACCACTTCTAAACCACTGGATTTATTTAAAGGGAAAGAATTTTTACGCGAAGTAGGGTTAGATGTTCCAGAAGTTATTGATTTTATAAGATTAGTTGAAACTCGTTTTCAGGTGGAATTTGACTTTGAAAAATATTCGATTCATGAACTAGCCGTTTGGCTTCGTGATGTGGTAGAACGGAGGGCTAATCAATGAATACAGTAATAGGGCAATATGTACCTGGTGATTCATGGATTCATAGGTTAGACCCACGAACTAAAATTTCAGTTGTATTCTTTTTCATTATCATCATTTTTATGGCTAATAACGCCTATACCTATGGACTACTTTCCATTTTTTCTTTATATGCGGCTTTTCTAACGAAAATTCATCCGACATTTATTCTAAAGGGACTAAAGCCTGTTTGGTTTTTAATAGCCTTTACTTTTATCCTTCATTTGCTTGTTACAAAGCAAGGGGATGTGGTTTTTAATCTATTTGGATTTAAAATTTATGATGAAGCCATTTATCAAGGAGTTAGAATTTCTATAAGATTTTTCTTGTTAATTTTAATGACATCCTTGCTAACCTTAACAACTACTCCTATTGAAATTACCGATGCAATAGAAAGCATGCTTCGGCCATTAAAGAAAATTAAATTTCCTGTACACGAACTGGCTTTAATGATGTCTATCTCACTGCGGTTTATACCTACTTTAATGCAGGAAGCAGAAAAAATTTCTCATGCTCAGGCATCAAGAGGAGTTGATTTGGCTTCAGGGCCATTTCGCGAAAGACTAAGAGCTGTTGTACCATTGTTAATCCCCTTATTTGTTAGTGCATTTAAAAGGGCAGAGGAATTGGCGATGGCCATGGAAGCTCGCGGATACCGTGGAGGAGAAGGAAGAACAAGTTTACGTGAACTTGTTCTTAAGAGAAATGATTATCTCTCTATGCTAAGTTTAGTCATTTTATTTATTGCATTACTTATATTGCGCAAATAAGCAGGTGGTTTGTATGAAAAGAATGAAATTCACGATCTCCTATGATGGAACTTTCTTTTCTGGTTACCAGGTTCAGCCTAATGGTAGAACTGTTCAAGAGGAAATAGAAAAGGTTCTAACCAGGATTCATAAAGGGGAGTTTACACGTATTACAGCTTCTGGGAGAACAGATGCGGGAGTACACGCCAAAGGACAAGTCATACATTTTGATACAAAATTAAACATCTCCTCTGATAAGTGGATTCGTGCATTACAATCTATGTTGCCACCAGACATTGTTGTGTTAGATGTAGAAGAAGTTTCCGATAGGTTCCATGCGAGATTTGATGTAATAGAAAAGGAATACAGATATCGAGTGCTCACACGTAACCATCCTGACGTTTTTCGTAGAAATTTTGTCTATCATTACCCTGGAAAATTAAATGAATCTTCCATGCAAGAAGCTTGTCAATTGTTTAAGGGAGAGCATGATTTCTCTTCCTTCTGTGGGAGTAATTCTATGATTAAAGGTGACAAAATAAGGACTATTTTTGACTGCAAATGTGAGGAAATAGAGGATGAGATCGTTTTTATCATTCGTGGAAATGGGTTTTTATATAATATGGTGAGAATCATAGTAGGTACCCTATTAGAAATTGGCAGGGGTGAGTATGGTCCTAGCCAAGTATTAGAAATAATAAAAGCAAAGGATCGACAAGTTGCTGGTAAAACAGCACCAGCACATGGCCTGATTTTGTGGGAAGTGAAGTATTGATAAAAAACAACGTGTCCTGGTGTAACATTTTCTTGACAGGACCCATGTAAGTATTATAATATGATCTATGGCATTTTATTTTTATTTCACGATTAGCCCCGGAAATCTATTCGTGTCGAGATAAAATATAGTTTTTGGAACAATCGAGAATTAGGAGGGAAAACCATGCGCTCAACTTTCATGGCGAATGAAAACAACGTGGAACGTAAGTGGTATGTTGTAGATGCAGAAGGACAAACGCTAGGTCGTCTAGCAAGTGAAATAGCATCTATCCTACGTGGAAAGAACAAGCCAACTTATACACCGCATGTAGATACAGGTGATCATGTAATCATCGTTAATGCATCAAAAATTGAATTAACAGGTAATAAACTACAAGATAAGATTTACTACCGTCACTCCAATCACCCAGGTGGTTTAAAGCAACGTACAGCTGATGAAATGCGTACAAAATACTCAGAGCAAATGCTTGAGTTAGCTATTAAAGGAATGCTTCCAAAGGGTAGCCTTGGACGTGAAATGGCTAAGAAACTTCATGTTTATGCAGGTGCAGAACACAAGCATGAAGCACAAAAACCAGAAGTGTACACACTTCGAGGATAATCTAAAGGAGGTTAAAACGTGGCACAAGTTCAATATATCGGTACTGGACGTCGCAAAAGCTCAGTTGCTCGTGTGCGCTTAGTTCCAGGAACAGGGAAAGTAATCGTTAACGATCGTAGTGCAGAAGACTACTTTCCATATGAAACACTTCGTGTAATCTTAAATCAACCATTAGCTGCAACTGAAACAGAAGGTAGCTATGATGTATATGTAAATGTAACTGGTGGTGGGTTCACTGGCCAAGCTGGTGCAGTTCGTCACGGGATTGCTCGTGCATTGCTTCAAGCAGACCCTGAATATCGTCCAGTATTAAAGCGTGAAGGACTTCTAACTCGTGATGCTCGTATGAAAGAACGTAAGAAATACGGTCTTAAAGCAGCACGTCGTGCACCACAGTTCTCTAAGCGTTAATCGATCGAAGACATTTTATACTCTATCAGACAGACTGGTTAGCCCATCCGAGGTTAACCAGTTTTTTTTACAGATAGGAAGGTATGTAACTTTCCTATCTGCATAAGTGCAACAGACCTGCTTCGGTTTATACGATCTTATTCTTCAAAGTGTTTTCTGCTATTTGTCAAAGCTCAAATTCTTACTTATATGATCAATATGTTATTGTTATGATCATTTTTTATATCCAATGCGCGGAATTCATGAGGTATATGCTCAAATTTTTTGGTTTTATGCACTGCTTTTTTAGTTAAATGCTCAACACTACTTCTGTATGCTCAAATCGTTATTTGTACGTTCAACTTTTAGTCCTTATGCTAAACTTTACCTTCCCTTTCCAACTTTTATGGTCAACTTTCAAAGGTAAAGTGCAGTTTCTCATATTCCTTGCGCAGATATACTCCTATAAGCTCACTACATCCTCTTTCAGGGTAATCTTCCATATTGTATGCTCAGTTTTTAGAGAGAAAAATTTTCGGCTTACAAGTTTATCTCTCCTCAAAAAAAGACATCCTGTAAAGGAGCTTGTCATATTAAGAAATCTTGTCCCATATAGTATTAGGGAAGAACAAGGGGGAGCGTAATATGAAAAAGAAATGGATATACCATGGAGGATGGATATTAGGGACTTTATTGGTTATTTACTTAATATCCACTCAAGCCAATGCAAAATCCACTTGGGGGACATGGTCATTACCTTTGTCAGGTAAAATTATCGTAATAGATGCTGGTCACGGGTTTCCTGATGGTGGGGCCGAGGCGCATGATCCAGAGAATACCCAAGAAAGCGAAATTACTCTAAAGATATCTAAGATTTTAAGAGACTATTTACAAGAAGCGGGAGCCCTTGTATATATGACCCGTGAAACAGAGAACGATCTTGCCTCTCCAAACACAAGTGGATACTCTAAAAGGAAGGCAGAGGATATTAGGAAACGTGTAGATATGATTAAAGAATGGGATCCGAATTTCTATGTGAGTATCCATTTAAATGCATCTACATCCCCTGAGTGGCGAGGAGCACAGACCTTTTATTATCCAGGAGTAGATAACAGTGAAAAACTGGCAAAGCGAATTCAAAGTGAGATTAAAAGGAATTTAGAAAATACCAACCGTGAAACACTCGCTACGAACGGAATCTATATTTTGAAACAAACAAATATTCCAGGTGCTCTAGTGGAAGTGGGATTTCTTTCTAACAACCATGAAAGAGAATTATTAAAAACAGGAGAATATCAAGATAAGATGGCTGCCTCCATCTACCAAGGGATTTTACGATATGTAACAGAAGTTGAATCATCAAAAAACGAAAATTAAGTGAACATGATTTAAATCACTAAGTTCATAATTGAAGTGTGTTATACTATCCATAATAAACGTCATATAAGGATGGTGAATAACATGATAACAAAAGAACAGGTACTTGAATTACTTCATCCAATAAACGATCCGTTTTTAAATAAAACGCTTGAGGAAACTGGTGGGGTTCAGGAAGTAACTATTAAAGAAGAAAAAAATCATGTAAGTGTTAAAATAGGAATCGCACAAGTTAATACTGCTGAACAGATGCAGCTTCAACAACAGATTGTGTCCATTCTAAAAAATGCTGGTGCAGCTACTGTTGGCCTGCGTTTTGCCCAATTGCCGCAAGATGTGATTGAAAAATACGCTCCTCAACCAAAAGAAGATGCTTCATCACTATTAGATGGTAACGTTTCAACCAGATTTGTAGCAATAGCAAGTGGTAAGGGTGGAGTAGGAAAATCTACCGTTACAGTAAACCTCGCTGTAGCTTTAGCTCGTTTAGGTAAAAAGGTTGGGATCATTGATGCCGACATTTATGGTTTTAGTGTTCCTGATATGATGGGAATTGAGGAAAGACCTGTCGTGCGTGGTGAACGTATTATACCAGTGGAGCGTTTTAGTATAAAAGTTATTTCTATGGGATTTTTTGTAGAGGACAACTCCCCTATTATATGGAGAGGACCAATGCTTGGTAAAATGCTAAATAGCTTCTTTAAAGAAGTGGAGTGGGGAGAATTAGATTACCTACTTTTAGACCTGCCTCCTGGAACAGGTGATGTGGCGCTAGACGTCCATTCTATGCTGCCTTCTTTTAAAGAAATCATTGTCACAACTCCTCATCCGACCGCAGCCTTCGTTGCAGCAAGAGCAGGACAAATGGCATTAAAGACAGAGCATGAAATTCTAGGTGTGGTGGAAAATATGTCCTATTTTGAAAGTAAGGTAACTGGAGAAAAGGAATATGTTTTTGGAAAAGGCGGAGGTCAGAAGCTTGCTGATGAGCTTCAAACTGAAGTGCTTGGACAACTTCCATTACAACAGCCTTATGAAGAAGAAGGCATATTTGCACCTTCTGTTTATCAAGAAGATCATCCAACAGGAAAAATATTTAATAAAATTGCAGAAAAAATAATTGAGCAGTATTAAAAAAAGCGCCATCGCTCTTCGAAACAAGAAAAGCACTTGTTTCTTCGTAGTAGCTCTATGCAGCTTTCCTTACTCGGGGCAAAAACTTCGAAGATAACGGAGGAAGCTTTTTCGCTGGAGTTAGACAGATTTTTTACTTTCTTATCTTGAAAAAAAACGGAGGGTTTACCTCCGTTTTTTTATTGGCCTCCGCCTCCGCCATCACCTTCTCCACCACCACTTTCTCCACCGCCAGAACCTTGTTCACCGCCGCCTGATTGCCCACCTTGTCCGCCGCTTTTCTGCATTTCTTCTGCTGCTTTCAATAGTATGTCGGAAATTTTGGCTTTAAAAACAGGGCTTTCAAAGGTTTCTGTTACTACTTTTTCTAAATGACTGCGGAACTCTTGGCTCTTCACAATCTTTGTTATTTGTTCCATCATTTGTGGATCCTGGAGAATTTCTAACATTTTGGCTTGATACTCAGAATCGTTCATCAAATCTTTCATCATCTTCTGCTGATCTTCTTCAGTGGATTTGATAAAAGTCTTAACAAACTCAGGATCTTCAAATAATTTCTTCCAAAATTCCTTTCCTTTATCAGACTGCAGAGAGGCCTCTATTGATTCTTTTACTGTAATGGAATCCATTACGAGCATTTGTTGCATCTTCTCATCAGCCATTACTTCCTGAATGGCCTTTTTTCCATCATCTGTTTTGAGCAGATCTACCACCATTTTTTTGGTTTCTTCATAGTTCGCTTCTTCACTAGCGCCAGAAGGATTACCGGAACAACCGGTAAAAACTAAAAAAAATAGGGTGGTAAAAACGATTACGATGCG
This sequence comes from Bacillaceae bacterium S4-13-56, assembly GCA_040191315.1. Classification (NCBI taxonomy): domain Bacteria; kingdom Bacillati; phylum Bacillota; class Bacilli; order Caryophanales; family Bacillaceae; species Bacillaceae bacterium S4-13-56. The sequence goes on from JAWJLM010000019.1 coordinate 61,910, forward strand.
TGCACCCATCATTTTTACTCCTTTCTACTTGAACTGCTACTACGTTTAATTTTAGTTTTAGAACGGAAAATATGCACTGAAAGAGGAAATTTCATATCGTTCATGTTAAAATACATGTGGATATTGATTATAGGAGGAACCATTTTGACGAGCCAAAAATGGGTACGTTTATTTTTTACAACGCTTTTTCTCGGGGGAGGAGTTACACTTCTAACCAGTTTTTTTGTAAAGAGTTCTGATTATTTGGTTGCTATAGAAGATGGTGACTATTTAAAGCTTTTAGGAACGCTTTTATATTTTATATTTTTAGGTCTAATCTTTAGTTTAGTTAGCCAAATGGGCTTTTTTGCCTATTTAACCGTTCACCAATTTGGGTTAGGAATGTTTCGGAAACTATGGAGTCCTGTGCAAATTCTAATTATTGCCTTTACTTTGTTTGATTTAAGTTATTTCCGATATAACCGCTTTGCAAATGAAGGGGATGCATGGAGTTCTTATGTTGTTGTTCCGATAGTGCTGCTGATCTTTGGCTTATTAGTTTCATATGTAAAAACAAAAGAAACAAATCGTAATGCATTTATTCCTGCCCTGTTTTTTATGGTAACAGTAACATCAATTGAATGGGTTCCTGCCATTCGGACAAATAATTCTGATTCCATGATGCTCATGCTAGTTACTTTATTAACCTGTAACACATACCAGCTACTACTTCTTCATAGAATCAATAAAGATAAGAAGCAATAATGAACTTTAAAAGCTCGCCAAGAAAGGCGAGCTTTTAAATGGTATAAAATATAATAGTTATTAGTCATTAATCTCACTAGAATTAGATTCTGCCTGGGATAAATAATGGCTAATAGGAACAAAGGATAGTTTCTTTTGCTTTAGAATGGGAATCATTTCATTTAAGGCTTTATCGGTGTATTTTACGGTGTCAGAAGCATGAAGTAATATTATATCTCCTCCTTTAACCTCTGATACGACTGTATCCACAATGGCACTAGTTCCAGGATTACGCCAATCCTCTGTATTTAAGCTCCAGTGGATAACTTTAAATCCTAATTGCTCTGCCAAGGTTAAAATCTCCTTGTTAAAATGACCATTTGGAGGTCGAACCATAGTTATATCATCGTATCCTAACTTTTTAAAAACTTCCTTTGCGTAGAGTAAATCTTTTCTAACTTGATCTTTTTCCATCTTTACATAGCTCTTATACCTATAGCCGAGCATTCCTAACTCATGCTTGTCTTCAATAATAGCTTCTAATAAATCAGGATGACGTTCCGCCCATTCTCCACTAACGAAAAAGGTAGCTTTGACGCCATGCTTGTTTAATGTTTCTAGAATGTCAAGAACACGCTCTTGCCCCCAAGTTATGTTAAAGGTAAGGGCAATTTCGTTTTCATCTTGTCCACTTTTTAATAAAGCCCTCGGTTCCTCGTCTGAAGAAAATACGGAGTAAGCTCCAGATGTTTCAAAAAATAAATATAATGCTGAGAACAGGGAGGCAATCACAACTACCATCCACATTTTCCAGCGATTCCAACGAAAAGTATAAAAATGAGCCATAGTTTTGTTCTTTCTCCCTTCGTACAAGCTTACATACTGTAATATATTCATGTGGAAGGAGAGATATGTCCTACATGGAAAAAAATACTTACCTCCTTTTCATACCGCTACTTCATAAACTTTTGAAAACTGGTTAGAATGAAAAAGAATCTATCAAGGAAGAGGTGAAAGAGGTTGATCGGTTTTTTGATTCAAGATATGGAAAAACAAGAAGTTGAATACTTATTAAAAAGAGAAATGGATGAATTATTATTTGATTTGCAGGATTCAAGGATAGATCACCTCGTAAAACAAGCTATGGTCGAACGATATGAAGTATTGTTTGGGCTTTTTAAACGAGTCGCCTCCAATAAAGAATGTATTCGATATATGCTTCCTAAACAAAAACAACAGAGAAGATAGGATTCAAAAAAAGATTGTGATATAGTTTGATTGGAAACAATCAGACAAGGAGTGTTAGAATGTGCGTAGTATAGAAGCGGTAATTTTTGACCTAGATGGTGTCATAACTGATACAGCAGAGTACCATTATTTAGCCTGGAAGCAACTAGCTGAAGAGTTAGGTGTTTCTTTTGATCGTGAGACTAATGAAAGTTTAAAAGGGATAGGAAGAATGGAATCTCTTGAACTCATACTACAAAAAGGAAATATTCAAATGTCTCAAGAGAAAAAAGAAGAACTAGCAACAAAAAAGAATGATCATTACAAAACCTTTATTCAAAAAATCAGTCCAGATGATTTATTGCCGGGTATTCTCTCTTTCCTTCAAGAACTAAAGCGAGAAGGAATTAAAACAGGACTAGCATCAGCTAGTAAAAATGCACATACAGTCATCGAACAATTAGAGGTAGGTTCATACTTAGATACCATTGTAGATGCTGCCACAGTAAAACAAGGAAAACCAAACCCCGAGGTCTTCCTTCGTGCTGCAGAACAATTGGGAGTAAATGCTGATAATTGTGTAGGAGTAGAAGATGCTGAAGCTGGTGTTCAGGCTATTAAGTCAGCCAATATGTATGCCGTGGGTGTTGGAAGTGCTACGTCTCTGCACCAGGCAGATTGGATCATTGACACTACTGAAAAGTTAACTTTGACTGAATTAAGAAAGCATGCGTTGAAAGATTAATGGTTAGTATAAAAGACTGTCGATTTTTTTCGGCGGTTTTTTTACTATGTGATTGCAATGGATGTAGGGAGAAACTATTTCATTAAATGGTGTTTTAGATTTATCTTAAGGATCATTAAACAGCATTTCATCATTGAATTCTGATAGTATGCTTTGTGTAGAAACTTAATGATTTTTTAATAAACACAGGTGTAAAATGAAAGATTTTAGGGAATATAAAATGGAGCTTGTCCATTAAAGCAAAATAATTAAATTTTTTAAAGGATAGTGTTGAAAAAGGTAAAATTCTATGCTATATTAATTTTTGTTGTCGGCAAGAAAAAATGATTCAAAAAACTTCTTGACCAAAAATATTCAGTATGTTATGATATATCTTGTCGCTAAAAACGGCATAAGAAATTTGAACCTTGAAAACTAAATAAAACAACCTGTTAA